>WFXK01000001.1 GCA_015490695.1 Bacteroidota bacterium
ATCCGAAAGTGCTTGTTGGGTTTATAAATAAGGTAGCCTCGCGTTAAAGAATAATCAATTCCTTTTTCTTTAAATTTTTTATAACTCCACGCCGAAGGAATACTTCCATAACGTTGATGAGCAAGTAGTAAGTAAGAAGGCAGAATCGCTTGGGTTTCTAAATAACGGAAATAAAAAGCGACTTTTTTCCATGCCTGTCCTTGAACCTCTATACCACGAGTATTACGACTAATAAACTGCTGCACACTATCTTTTTGAATACCTCCACTAAGATACAATACAGGCTGAATGCTTACTTGAACTGCTTCCTCCTGATAATGAAGGAAATCATAGCCGTTTCTATAAAAAACCTTTAATAAGCCTTTTTTTGTGGGTAGTTGATAACGTAATTGTTGTAAAAGTAGTTTCCCTTGCTGGGAGGAGTCTTTCTGTAAGATGGCAATGGCTTCATCTCTATCCATAGGAAAGAGGAAATCTACAGCATTTACTTTGTAGTGGGCTCTTTTGTGTTGTAAATAGTATTGCAGATTGCTGTCTATAAGGAGGTCTTGGGCAATAAGCAAAGCAGGTAGTAGAAAGCATAGCAAGCGCATGGATGCAAAGATATTTTTATTTTTGTCTACGCGGTGCGTATTGTGAAGGACTTAGAACGTTATAGCCGTTTGCAAAAACGGTTAAGTCAGCGTATTACTATTCAGCCTTTGAAAGAAGCTCCTCAGCGCATAGGTGGAGTAGATGCGGCTTATATCCCCGACCAAGAACGGATGGTAGGCGTTATTGTGGTGTTAGACTATCCTTCTTTACGTTGTGTAGAATGTTGTTGGGCTGTGGAAAAAGTACCCTTCCCCTATGTGCCCGGCTTCCTTTCTTTTAGAGAATTGCCTGTTTTACAAAAAGCACTCCAACGTCTGAAACACGAGGTTTCCTTGTTTATGGTAGACGGACAAGGTATTTGGCATCCAAGACGATTAGGTATTGCCGCCCACTTCGGTTTATTAGTAAAAAAGCCAACGATTGGGGTCGCAAAATCCCCTTTAGTACCTCCTCAATGTAGTTTGCCAGACAAAAACCGTGGCAGCGTAACGTATGATACCTTAGGAGCTATTGTCAGAACGCGTACCAATGTAAAACCCGTTTACGTCTCCGTAGGTAATCTAATAACACTACAAGAAGCCGTTTTTTGGACTTTACAATTAAGTCGTTATCGTTTACCTGAACCTACTCGGCAAGCCGATAAACAAACCAAAGTTCTTGCTAAACAAATCCGTTATGGAACCTTGTCCCCTTCGTTGTTATAAAAAAGGGCAGCAATGGTGGGTGTATAGTGTGTTGAGAAAACGTTATGTGGTCCTTACTCCGGAAGAATGGGTGCGGCAGCAACTGATACAATGGATGATAAACGCCCTACACTATCCTAAAGGACTTTTAAATGAAGAGGTGGCTTTGAACTACCAAGGACGACGTTATAGAGTAGACATCATTGCTTATACACCGCAAGGTACTCCTTTGCTCATTATAGAGTGCAAGCATCCTGAAATGCCTTTGTCAGAAAAACACTTGTATCAATTGAATCATTACAGAAAGTTATTAAAGCCGCGTATGGTGTTTTTATCTAATTTTTATCAGACGATTGGCATGCAGGTTGAGCCGTTTAAGCGGTTGGATACCATCCCCGATTACAAATCCCTATTTTTGCAGCCATGATTCCTATTGCACGGATTAAAAATCAGCCTTCCCTTATTATTCAGGGATTAAAAAGACGTGGTATTGAGGAGGCAGAAGCTATTATTCAAGATTTACTTCAAAAGGTTCAGCAACGAAACCAATTACAAACACAACGGGATGCTTTGCGAAAAGAGAGCAATCAGATTGCAAAGCGTATAGGGATGCATGCAAGAAAAGGAGAGCAAGAAGCGGTTGAAACATTAAAAGCACAGGGACAAGCATTAAAACAAAAGATTCAACAAATAGAAAAGGATTTAGAGCAGATAGATGAAGCCATACGTTCTGTGTTGTATGAGTTACCGAATGTTCCTCATGAGAGTGTTCCTGATGGTTTGGGGGAAGAAGCCAATAAAGTTGTTTTTGAAGAGCGGGCATCGTTTCGGGTTGCCGATGAAAAAGCACTTCCGCATTGGGAGTACGCTCAAAAACGAGGATGGATAGATTTCCCCTTAGGAGCGAAAATCAGCGGAAGTGGCTTCCCCATCTACTTTGATAAAGGCGCACAACTACAAAGAGCACTTATTACTTTCTTCTTAGACAAAGCCATAGCAGCAGGCTATAAAGAAGTTTGGCCCCCGCTGTTGGTAAACCCTCAAACCCCTTACGGCACAGGACAACTACCCGACAAAGACGCACAAATGTACTTTATTGAAAAAGATAATCTTTATTTAATCCCAACAGCTGAAGTGCCTGTAACCAATATCGTAAGAGATAAAATCCTTAATGGGGAAGATTTACCCTTGAAGTTTTGTGCTTATTCACCTTGCTTTCGCAGAGAAGCAGGTTCTTACGGCAAAGAAGTACGTGGATTAAATCGTATTCACCAATTTGATAAAGTAGAAATCGTTCAAATCGTCCATCCTGAACGATCCTATGAAGCCTTAGAAGAAATGGTAGAATACGTAAAGACCTTATTAAGGGCCTTAGAATTACCTTTTAGAGTTGTATTACTGTGTGCAGGCGATTTAGGTTTCGCCGCTGCAAAAACTTACGACATGGAAGTTTATAGTGGTGCTCAAAAGCGATGGTTAGAGGTCAGCTCTATCAGCAACTTTGAGGACTTTCAAGCCAATCGCTTAAAAGCGCGATTTAAGGAAGGAAAACAAAAGCGCTTAGTACATACCTTGAACGGAAGCGCATTGGCATTACCCAGAGTCGTTGCAGCCATGTTAGAAAACTTTCAAGAGCCAGACGGTAGGCTTTATATTCCTGAAGCCCTGCGTCCTTATTTAGGAAACCAAAGCCATTTATGAAAACGTTTTTTCAATATGAACTGATTGAGATTGATGAAGTTGCACAAAAAATATGGACTTTTGTAGAGGGTTATCGGCTTTTTTTGTTTGAAGGAGACTTAGGTAGTGGTAAAACCACCTTGATTAAGGCTTTGTTGCGCTACAAAAGCGTAAACGAAGCACAAATGGCTAGTCCTTCGTTTGCTATCATCCATGAGTATAGAAACAATAATAATGAGGTTTTTTATCACATAGACCTTTATCGGGTTCAAAGCATAGAGGAATTGCAAGAACGAGGCGTGTGGGAGTGCCTATGGAGTGATGCCATGGTCTTTATAGAATGGCCCCAATTACTGCTTCCTTATTTATCTTTCCCTTATGTGCATTTTAAGTTAGAAATCTGTGGCAAAACATGCAGAAAAGTTTATGGGGAACGATATGCCCATTCAAGTGTATTATGATGATACTTGTGCTTTTTGTCGCTTTTGGGTTCAATGGCTTAAGAAAAGTCCATCTAAGGAACCTGTGGTGTTTTATTCATTAAACCTTTGGCGTGAACCCCTACCACAAAAGTGTGAAAGTGTTATCGTCGTCACCTCCGAAGGCGTTTATCAGTATGGTAAGGCTGTTATGGTGCTTTTACGCAACCTAAAAGGATGGCGAAAAATGTTTTTTTATCTTTCAGCATGGCTGCCTTTATCGTGGTTAAATAAACTTTATTGTTGGATAGCTAAACACCGTTATTGGTGGGGATAGCTATATTACCTATAATTTCCCCCATTTTGAGTATCCCTAAACCCTATTACATTTTTATCTTCCTTCATCCTATCAAAGCATTAACTCCATGAATTTCATACGCGGAAATTACAAAAAATCCCTACCTCTACACCCATCATGAGAAGAGCTAAAATCATAGAAATCATTGTCAAAGAAGACGATCCCATAGAAAAAGCCATACGCCGCTACAAAAAAAAGTACGACCAACTTAAAATCATGCAAGAAATCCGTAAACGTATGTACCACATGACTAAAGCAGAAAAACGAAGAGAAGAAATCAAACGTGCCATCCATAGACAAAAGAAAATGCTGGAAGCAATGAAAAAGAAAAAGTAACAAACATTTACAAACTATTTTTAATCGCTATTAAAACTTGCTCAAAAGCGTTTTCATGGGCTTTAGTGCTCCATCCGGCGATATGAGGGGTTAAAATCACTTGAGGGTGCCCACATAAAAAACGCCAATGAGGGTCATTAGAATCAGGTGGCTCGCTGTGCCATACATCTAATCCCACTCCTAAGAGTTTTTTTTGCTGTAGTCCATAAACAACTGCCCCAGCATCCACAACAGCACCACGAGATAAATTTAATAAATAAATCGGCTTTCGGAAACGCTCTAATAAGGCTTTATCAAAATAGTGATAAGTCTCTTGGGTCAAAGGTACATGAAAAGAAACAACATCGGCTTCCTTGAAAATCCTTTCCCAATCGGTTTCTATCACGTACGAGGGTGCATAGTGTTTTTTGTATTTATCATAAGCTAAAATCGTTGTATGAAAAGGCTGTAATAACCGAGCAAAAGCACTACCCGTGTTTCCAAATCCAATAATCGCAATGGTTAATTGGCTTAATTCTACTCCTGTGTTTTCTCTTCTCAACCATTTATTTTGTAGAATTTCGCGGTAACTTTTATAAATTCTTTTAGTAAGTCCCAATAGCATTCCTAAGGCATGTTCTGCGACGCTTTGGGCGTTTGTTCCCGGGGTAGCAATGATTTTGATCCCTTTTTTTTGACAGAGGGCTTCATCAATGTGGTCTATGCCGCTTCCAAGACGAAAAATAAATCGTAAACGGGGCAAGTGCTTTAATAGCGCCTCATCAATAGCGATTTCACTTCGGAATAGTAACCCTTCCGTTTCAGGATGGTGTTTAAGTTCTTGTGGAGTTAAGAAAAGACATTTTATAGGAAGTTGTTGTAGTTGATTTTTCCATGTTTGGAGTAGGGGAGTGATAACAGCTAAGGTCTTCATCGGGGCATGCCGCTGGTAGATGGAAACACCTTATCGTCTTTAAACTCTGTTGGTGAACTCAACTCAGGGTCTAAACCATAATTGGGTAAAGGCACTTTCATAAGTTGTAAACGCCAATTCGCATTATAAGGCTCCCCTTTAAGCGTAGAATGCAATAAAGGAAACTCGTTTGTTCCTAAATCGGGGTCATAAAACACAAAATAGACATTGGATTGGTTGCCTAAGCGATTGTAGGTCCAGATGATATAAGGGTATTTATCGGTTTCTGTTAGGAAGACTTGTTCGTCATCAGGGGGACCGTATTTAAGGAGGACACGTCCTCGGTCGGTTTGCCAGCCAGGACGCAAGGAAGAAGTAAAGTGTTCATTAGCATAGTTGAATCGGGCTAAATAGGAGCGCCATGCTTTATCGGGTGGGTCTTCAGGAGAAGCACGACGCCGCTCCCAAAAAGCATAAAAAAAACGCTTCTTTTCACTGAACGTCCTTAAAGACTTCGCCATCTCAATCTCAGTCTGGGTGCTAATATATTGCAAAGCAGCAATGTATTCATCTAACTGCTCTTCTGGATAACCATAAATCCTATCATATAGGGCTTCGTAGGATTGGTCAAAACGATATTCTTTTTCATTGTATACATAAAACGGGTAGCGTTGTTGGTATAAAGTGCGTCCTCCGTTGTCTTGAATGCTAATATTTAACCAATAGCTTTGAGTAGGCAATAAAGAAACATCTATGGTTCCCAAGATGATGCGATAGGGTTTAGGGAGTTTAGGACGAAATATTTTAGAAAACCCTTCTATGGGTTTTTGCGATAATCCATCCGTAACAGACACCACAACCACATAAGGCGCTTGATAGACTTTGTCCAATCCATATAAATTCACCCAGTACCATAGGGTATCTTGATGTACGAAGACGCTATTGGTGATAAGTGGCTCATAAAGCAAACCATCTCTAAAAAAGGGGGATTCGCTCTTAGCAACTCTTTTCCACGACTTTAACCACAAAACGTCGCTGAACAAAGGAAAGGTATCAGCAGCGACAATAGAAAAGTCTTTAACAGCAACACGCCTTTTAGGATTTTCCTTCAAAGCGTCTATAACTTCTACTTGCAGTCTGTAATTGCCAGGCGCAATCTCTAAACGTTTTACGGCTAATAAAAAACGATTCTTAAAAACGGGGGAAGTATCGGGTACTATAGGGCTCTTTAACCAAAAACGGTCTATATAGACCAATTCGGAATCTTGATTAAAGATTTGGGTTGTGATTTGTGCTGTTGCTTGAAACCCTTTTTTTACAGGAGCAAAATGTAGCCATTTATTACTAATAGCATAATAAATCTCAATGTAGGGCTCATAGTTTGCCCCGTAAATGCGGCATATATCTACGTAAAACCCTTGTTGTGCAAAACTTATAGTGCTTAGAAAAATAAGTAATCGTCTCATCAAAGGCAAATTTAAAAAGGTTCTTTGAAGTGGAAAACTTTTTATAAGAGGTACAATAGGGCTTGAGTAGCCTCTATGCCTTTGTTCTCTTGGGGATCTGTAGCGCGTTTTTTGGCAGTGGCTTCGTCTGCAGCGGTAATAATACCCGTTGTAATAGGAATACCATAATTCATAGCGATTTGTTGTAAATGGTAGAACGTAGGTGCACTAATATAGTGGTGGTGTTGAGTTTGTCCTTGTAGTACACAACCCAATACAACAATACCCCATTGAAGATGAGTTAACCAAATCAATCGTTTAAGGTATTCCACATCTAAGGGGATATAATAACCTTCACCGCCTTTTTGTTTTTGATGCCGATACCAAAGCAGTTGTTCTTGATTAAGCCATTGTTCTAATTGTTTTATTGCATCTCTATGTAGGTGGGGTTGTTTTAATACTGCAGCCATTAAGTTTGTTACATAGGGGAGTTCATAGGTTCCTGGAGCACTTACAATAGCATAGCTGTTAATAGCCACACTTCTAAGTAGTTGTTCTGCACTTCTTACCATAACGCTTACCCATTGTTCGTGCCATAGGGAATGGACAATCACAACCCCTTTTAGGGAGAAGTCCCGTTGCTCAAAAGAAAATTGGGGTTTTTGCTTTGCCATAGGGCAATATTACGAAGGTAAAACAATAAGTAGCAAGCGGGCTTCAAAACATAGTTCGTCGCTTTGGTCCTTGAATTGCATGGTGTAGAATTTTTTAAACTTTTCTCCTTGTTTTAGACATTGAAGTGCTTGTTGAACATCTTCTTCGGGGATGATACACTGGGTGTAGAGCGAGGAGGTTGCCGCTTTGATGAAGTCTAATTCCGCTACACGCACCCATACTTGTGCATGGATGTTGTGTCGTTTTAAGATTTGCCAAAAGAGGACACCATACCAAGGGTCAGCAGCGCAAGCTAAGGTGCCGCCGAAGATGCTACCTTGTAAATTGGTATTTAAAAGGTTTTTAGACACTTTTATCAAAGCCCCGCGAAAATCATCGTGGATTTTTAATACTTTAATCCCTTGGAAAAACAAAGGAGGATAAAGGCGCATGAGCCATTTGAGTTGCCGTGGAGAAAGTTGTTTTTTGAAGAAGCGTTGTATTAGGGAGCTAAGCGGATTTTTTGCCATCGTTTTCCTTTTTTTAAATAAAGGATTCTATCGTGGAAGCGGTTGGGACGTCCCTGCCAGAACTCTATACGATGGGGGAACAATTGATAGCCACCCCAGTAGGGAGGACACTCCATAGGCTCATGAGCAAAGTGTTGTTCATAGTAAGCAAAGGCATCTTGTAGGGCTTTCGCTGTCGTAGGACTACTTTGTTTTGAAGCCCAAGCAGCGATTTGACTACCTCGGGGGCGCTGTAGAAAGTATGCTTGTGCTTTTTCTCGTGGTAATAAAGTAACACTACCTTCTATACGAAGTTGCCGGGCTAATTGGGGCCACCAAGCTACTAATGCGGCTTTGTTGTTGTAAGATAGATGTGCTGCTTTTCGAGATTGTAGATTGGTGTAGAAGATAAAACTTTCGTTTTCTATGCCTTTTAGTAGCATAAAGCGTCCAGAGGGTTGCCCTTGGGCATCTACGGTGCAGAGACACATAGCGGTAGGTTCTATTTCTCCTGCTTCTATGGCTTGACTCAGCCACTGTTGAATTAAAGGGAAAGGGCTTTCAGGCAATAGCGTCTCATCTAAAGGTTGGTTTTGATACTCTCTTCGTAGTTGTGCTAAGTCCTTCATGGGTGCAAAAAAACAAAAAGCCCTTGCCATAAGGCAAGGGCTCTATAAAAGTTCGTTAGTGAGTTTATCTCTTTTAGTGACGAACCTCAAATTTCCGCACCAAATAACCCTGAGGAGTCTCTAATTTTAAGAAGTAATAACCAGGTGCTAAGTTTGCAGTATGGATTTCAATCACTTCGTAAGGTGCTAATTGTTGTTGTTGTTGAATGACTTTTTTACCTTCTAAGGTAATAATAGTGTAATTCACTTCTATAGATTGGTTTTGATTTAATACAATATAGAGGGAAGCATCAGCAGGGGTAGGGAAGATTTTTGCTTGAGATAAGATAGGCGATACGGTGCTAACTTGGGAGCGAACAAAGACACTGTCACCTTGCAAACTATCTGCTGTTAATACTGGACAATTGGGATCGGTAGAGCTCCAAGGAACAAAACGGTTTGCCAAGGAAATATTATGCCATTTGTTTGCATCACTGTTTTGGGTATAAACGAAATAAGAAGTGTCAGGAGTACTGATTATAGGAGTTACAGAATTATTTGCATCATCCCAATACCACTTAGATATTAGGTTTTTAACAACGTCCCATCCTCCTCCAGACATTCCATAACGTATAGCAAACACACCCGGGTGGTAGACGAAAGAGCTATAAGCATAAGAAGACTGATTGTTAGGCCGGATAGTATCTCCTAAGGAGATGGTATCTTGAGGTAAAGTATAATTAGTTGTAAGGTTAAAATCTACAATAGGGCTTAGCATCCAATCTTTTTGCCAATTACCTTGGAAACCCCAGAGGGCTGTTACGTTTGGTAATAAATCATATTGAGTACCGTTCCACGCGAAAGAAAAGCCTTCGTATATAGAAGAAGTATTATTTGCCGAAGAGCCATTAACAGCAAATGCTACGGCTTGGGCTGTTAAGTGGATGATTTCTACAAAGAAGCCACTTCCAGCAGGCACATTAGCAGGAGGAGAGACTGCAGCGGTTATAGATATTACCTCGCCAGTATCGCTAGCCTGCCATGTATAAATGAGGGTATCTTGCCCTATATGAGCGCCTAAACTTAAACCTGTTTGGGTTAGTGTTGCGGCATAAACGTTAATTACAAATGTATCTTGATTACCTACTTTCACGCTATCTAATCCAGAACCTCCTCCCGCTGCTTGATTTGCTGCAAATAAGTAGAATTCTACTCCTTTGACGCTCATTACATCACTTTGAGGGAAAAATTGTCCATGTCTATCTCCCCACAGTACATAGCTCATTATTACCCCGCTTATATTTCCTCCAGGGAATTTAGCTACCGTGTACCGCACGGTATCATTCGTACATGTTGCTGCTAACGCCTTCGCATTAGACTGATGGCTTTTTCCTGGAAAACGCCATTGAAACAGCTTATTGAATGGTCTATGGGCAACGCGCCCCACTTGTCCATACACTAATCCGCCACTTATGACTGCTGTAATACAAACGTACAAAATCCCTCTTCTCATACCTCTTAACGATTTAAGTCTGCGCAAAGGTAAAAAAGTTTTGTAAACGCAACTACTATTTTTTCATTTTATAGTTTTTCTCATAGCGTCTTTTAAACTTAGTCATAGCGCCAAGGAAGCCGCTTACACCACTATAACCGACTTCTCTTCCTAATTCTGTTCCATCAGGAGCGAAGAAGATGATAGTAGGATAAGCCCGAACATGGTATTTTCTGGCTAAGGTAGGTCCTTGCCCTTTTTCCGCGTCTACTTTATAAGCCAAATAGTGCTCTTTAGCATAAGCAATCACATCGGGGTCGGTGAAAACCCGTCTATCTAATAATTTACACGGACCGCACCAAACCGTATAGAAATCCACGAAAAAGGGCTTATTCTGTTTTTTAGCTTCGGCTAATAGCTCTTCCCATGTGCCATGGAAAAATGGCACTTTCTCTACTTTGTCTTTTTTGCTCTCTTGCGCATACAAATACGTGCTCAAAAGGCACCATACGAAAATAACGCCTATTTTCTTCCCCATACGCTCTTTATTTTGTTTTTAAGAAAAAGCAAAGATTGTTCCATAAAATAAAACTTTATTGAAGACCCTCATTGTAGATACGGTGCTTTGTTGCGGGGGTGGGATTCGAACCCACGACCTTCGGGTTATGAGCCCGATGAGCTACCACTGCTCCACCCCGCGATGCGCCTGCAAAATTAAAAGACTTTTTTCTTTTTTGCAAATCCTTAGTGTATAAAGACGATAGGAATAGTCTCCTTAAATCCTTCAGAAAGAATTTGCAACCAATATATTCCGGGCGAAGGCACGTCTAAGGAGAAATGTAGTGTCTTTTGCCCCTGTGGAATCCATAACGGCTGCCAACGCCGCACCTCCCTACCATATACATCTAATAACACAAAAGTTGCTGAATAACTTTTGTTACTAAACAAACTAACTTCAAAAGTTTTGCTATGAACAGGATTAGGATAAATCTCTACGGCAATAAGCACAGCGTTCCTTAAAACCTGCTTTGCCCCTCCTTGAATAACAATCGTCATATAAGAAGTATCTTGAGTAGGCGGTAGCAGAATACTCCCTATTTTCGCCGCTATTTCCGTTATAATCCCAACATTATAAGTACCTGCTTGCGTAGGTGTTCCAAATACCCGTGCACAGCCTGATGGTCCTAAAGTCGCACTCACAGGATAAAAGAAAGAATCAGGGTCAGCTACATTAAAACTTTTTGTTGCTACTTGTAAACCAGGGGGTAAGTTTATGGTCCCTAAGAACTTCAGGTAGACTACTTCTATTGTACCCAATTGTGTTTGGATAAACCGGCTCATTACGAAATAAAGTGTATCGTCATATGCCATTCCTACTTTACCTGTGGCTAAAGTACCACTGGGGACGCTGCAGATGGCTGTGGTGTCGGTATTTCCCGGAGTACATATTGTCGTGTCTGGATTGCATTGCGCATAAGCGCATACTAACCCTACCGCAAAAAAGAAAGTAAAATACTTCATAAGCTTGCAAATTACCTAGACAAAGGTATAAATTTTATTTGTTTACATTTGCAGCGTTATGGCGTCCGAGCTTGGTTATTTGGCAGGAGGCTTAGAACATTTTAAGGGGAGGGTGTTGGAGGTTTACAATCCTTATTCGCATGAATTGGTAGCTAAGGTTTATCGTCCTGACCTCTCTATTACGTTTGGTTGTTTAGAGGATGCTAAGGAGGGGTTTTCAAAAGCCAGCGCCCTGCCCAGCTGGGAACGCTATCGTATTCTTTCCAGAATAGCACAAAAAATAGAAGATACTTTTGATACCTTCGTAGAAGTGATTATCAAAGAGGCAGGAAAGCCTCGTAAATACGCCGAAGCAGAGGTCAAAAGAGCGATTCAAACGTTTTCTTTTGCGGCTGACTTAGCCCGTAGTAAAGAAGAAACCTTACTTTCTTTGGATGTTCGCCCCGGAACCGAAAAACGTTTGGGATTGGTCAAACGCTTTCCTATAGGTATTGTTATGGCAATTACCCCTTTTAACTTTCCATTGAATTTAGTTGCTCACAAGTATGCTCCGAATATTTTAGCAGGGAATGCGATTATTCATAAGCCTGCAAGTGCTACGCCCATCTCTTCACTTTTATTAGCAAAAATTATTTGGGAGGTAGGCTATCCGCCTCAAGCGCTTAGTGTACTTCCCTTCAGTGCCTCCGACGCTGAACAAGTACTACAGTCCCCAACTATTAAAGCATTGACTTTTACAGGTAGCGCTGAAGTAGGTTGGCATCTGAAATCCCTGACTCCAGAAAAAAAAGTTTTATTAGAATTAGGTGGAGATGCCGCAGTAATCATCGCTCCCGATTACCCTATGGAGGAAAAAAACTTTCAACAAATTGTTGAAGCCGCTATGGCTTATGCCGGACAAGTTTGTATCTCGGTTCAAAGAGTACTTATCCATAAATCGCAATGGAAAACGTATGTGGAAGCTTTTGTAGAGACAACAAAGCAGGTTTTCGTTGGTGACCCCTCCGATAGCAAAACCATAGTAGGTCCTATCATAGATGAAGCCAATACCCAACGTATTTTAGATTGGATTAAAGAAGCAGAGCAAGAAGGCGCACAAGTGTTATTAAAACCTGAGCGTTTAGATAAGAATTTATTAACGCCTGCAGTGTTGACAGACGTACCAGTCCATGTGCGTTTAGCTAAGGAGGAGGCGTTTGCTCCGGTGTTTTATATGGTACCTTATGAAGATATAGAAGAGGCTTTTGATATAGTGAATCAATCGGTTTATGGGTTGCAAGCGGCTATTTATACGCACTTAGAGCATGTTATTAAGCGGGCTTATGAGCGTTTAGAAGTAGGAGGGGTGATTGTTAATGCACCTCCTACCTTCCGTGTAGACCACATGCCCTATGGAGGTGTTAAACGCTCAGGCTTTGGTAGAGAAGGCATCCGTTATGCTTGGGAAGAACTTACAGAACCTCGTTTATTGGTTTGGTAGCCTATGGCTCCTAAGTTGTGCTAATGTCGTAGCACCAACAGGTGGCGATAAAGACCTCACCCCCCCTAAAATCCTCAAAATCCAACAAGCAAAAAACAAAATTATCATTTATTTTGATGAATTTATTCAAAGCAGTGACCCTCAAAAGGGAGTTACGCTTTGGCCACCACAATCTGTAAATCCTTGGATAAAAAATAAAAAACTCATCATTCCCCTCAGTAAAAAACACAAAGTTCACTCTACACAGTATTTACTACTTACCCCTGCTATTACGGATGTTACAGAAAAAAATCCATTGGATACCTTGCTTATCTATCCATTACACTACGACGAACAAAACCATTACACGCTTACAGGGAAAATTTATAAGAATGATAAAAAAACTTTTTTTGTTGGTCTTTTTGCTTTGGATTCCGCTTCCCATCCTTTACAGCTATTGAATAAACAACCAACTTATTTAACCTTTGCAAATGCTCAAGACCAATTTCAATTTCATTATATTCCAAAAGGAACTTATTGGCTTTTGGGTTTTGAAGACAAAGACCATAGTCTTTCTTATTCTTCCGCTAAAGAAGCCATTGCTATTACGGAAACATTACAAATTACTATTCCGTTTAACGA
>WFXK01000002.1 GCA_015490695.1 Bacteroidota bacterium
GCTTAAAGATTGAAAAGAAACGATACCGATTTGATGTTTTTTTAATTGTGGTAATAAAGTTTGATGGAAATACTTTCCTGCCCTTTGGATGAGTGCATGGGTTTTTTGTGCAATGGCTTTTAATTGTTCTTGGGGAGTTTTGCCGTCTGCACTGCGCTCATGGATGTTTGCATTAATTTGTTCTTTAAGTCCTGCCACGCGAATCATAAAGAACTCGTCTAAATTGGTGTAGAAAATAGCGAAGAACTTTACCCGTTCCAATAACGGGTTTGTTTCGTCTTCTGCTTCCTCCAGTACTCTTTCGTTAAAAGCCAGCCAACTGAGTTCCCGGTTAAAGTAGAGCGCAGGGTCTTTTAGATTCATAAGTTTAAAAGCCAATTAGCAATGGCTAACACAATAGCGCATTTTAATGCAGCACCAAAGGAAGAAATAGAAAAACCGGGAACTACAGAGGCACTTAGCCATAGAAGCAAGGCATCAATGATAAAAGTAAATAGTCCTAAGGTTAAAGCAATGAATGGGAAGGCGAAAAAACTCAGAATAGGACGCAAAACGGTGTTTACTAAGCCTAAGACGGCTGCCATCAATAGGGCGCTGAAGAGGCTCTCTACCTTAATACCGTCTATTAAATAAGTACAACCTATCAGCAAAAGCGCTTGAATTAGCCATGCTTTTATCATTGGACTGCTAAGATTTTCCTATAAAAAACTTTTGTGCCGCTTTGAAGTCTTACAATCCATATTTGATGATTAGCATCCATAGGGATGGTGTGAATACCTTTAGAGAGGGTTATTTGCAGTAGCTGTTGTCCTTGTAGGTTATAGATGCTTAATTGGGCTTTGTCCCATGGGTTTTGCACTTGCAAATAGGAGGATGTCCAATAGATTTTAGGTTCAATTGGGTTTTTGGGGATAGCAGAGGAAGAGACTTTAGGTTGCAGGATTAAGGAGGATTTGTAGATAGTATCACCTGAGGGCAGACCATTGCCGTTTGCAGCATTGATGACAGCATAGATGGTTACAGGACCTACGTTATTAGTGGGTGGGGTCCAGTCTACCATAGTGATGAAGGTGTTATTAACGAAGGCATAGGCGCCTTGATGGGTGTAATAATTAGGGTTTCCTCCTGCGGGTTGTGAAGGGAAGCCTTGGACGCTGTGAAAGGTGCCCACAGGTTGGTTTGCTGTGTCAAAGATAGCGATTTCAAATCCACCGCGGACGCCTGGAGCGTTTAGGCTCAGCACAATACGTCCACGCTGTCCTGGGACGTACTGAGTAGAAGGTGTTCCAAGGTTTGCAGTGTCTTCAAAGAAGGTAATCATACCGGGCATGTCTACGGGTGCTGCACCCGTATGGCAGGGGGACGTTGCGCAGGTTTTCCCGCCGTCTGCAGGGGCACCTGTGTAGCCTGGCGGCGCACCAGCGCTGTTCATTACCCCATGCAGCAAAAATAGTGCCGCAATGCCCAACCCCGAAAAAAGTACCCACCTTCGCATCGTATTTAGTGATTTAATTGCCGCTTCAAAGTCTCAATTTCTTGCTCTAAAGCTTTAATTTGCTCCTGCTGTTCTTTAATCGCATTGATAAGCACAGGGATTAAAGCGCTATATTGAATCCCTAAGGCTTTAACAGGACGTTTTTCATAACGAACAGGGTTTTCTGAGACAGGTACCCATTCATGGGTGATGACCGCTTCGGGAACAATGTTCATCAGTTGCTGGGCGGATAAGCCTATATAGGTTCTATCGTCTCTACTATTTTTCCATTGGAATAAAATAGGCTGGATTTGCAGGATTTCATTTAGTCCATAGGAAGGTTGTCCTAAGATGTTTTTTTCTCGTTCATCGCTGGTTTGGATGGTGCCGTTAGCTGCCCAGACAGCACTCCATCGGTGTCCCGATTGTCCCAATGAATGAGCATTATCACCTATAGGAGAAAAGCCATAGTTCACAAACATAGAGGCTTCGCCGTCTATGAAGTATTCAATAGAGCCTACGCCTACGGCGGTTCCTCGGCTGCTTCCCCGGTCAAAGTCGGCAACGTAATCTACTATAGTACTCCATCCTCCTAAGGTATAGCTGTTACCATCTTGGAAGTTATCTGCGTTACAGCTACCGACGTTGAGGACAGAGTCTGTGGTATAGAAAAAGCAAGTATTGGGATGGTTAGGGTGTTCTGCACGGAGGTTACCATAGGAAAAAATAGCATATTCTTTCCCCCCTTCGTCTCTATAGGCTAATCCTGTGAAGATAGAGCCGTTGTATTTAGCACCAATGACAGCAGCAGAAGTGTCGTAGTCTAAGAAGCTAAATCCTGCTACTCCGGCAGAATAGCGGTTTCCCCATAAGCTATAGCCTTTAATAGCCGCATCTATGCCGTAGGTGCTCCAGCTGCTTCCGCCGTTGCTGCTGCCAGAAGTCCCCGCTCTATAGCCATAGATAGTTGCATAGCCTGCACCATAAGCGGTTGAAGGACGATAGGCATAAAGGATGACATTTGTTTGAGGTGCAGCATTAACGCCTACACCTGCGCCATCATCTTGGATAATGGTATTACAAAGTTCTGTACCTGTCCATTTTTGCACGTAGTTGGTTTGGGCAGTGGTGCATATAGAGGCGATGGCAGTACCGCTTCCTAAAACGTCTTTCCATACAGGGGCAACGCCTGCACCTTGACTAACAAGCACTTGTCCTGCCACTCCTGCATTGCCACCGGGCATTAGCGCACCAGAAAATTGAACATTTCCATTCACATCCAAAGCTTGGGTAGGCGCACTTAATTGAATACCAACATTACCTGCGTTGGTTACTAAAAGAAACGGCGCTGCTGCTGTCGTGTTGTCTACTTGTAAAAGCGGTTGTGTGTAGGTTGCTGGCGCTTGAATGTGTACTTTAGCTTGGGGGGTGGCTATCCCAATCCCCACATTTTGGGCGTGTACTAACCCCACTATTGCCATTAAAATAACTACTCCCCACCTCATAGCCGCCTTTTTGGGCAAAAATAAAAAAATTGCCAATAATCCTGTTAGAAAGGAAGACAATCTCTGCTTATTAACGAATCTGCAGGGAAACGGCAAGGTGGCAATGCCCAGTGAGGCTCACGATAAACCTTGAGCAAACATTTGCAATCATCATCTAAACAATTTACAGCAAGCGCTACTGCTAAGGTTTTAATAAAATTTAAAATGGTATCGTAGTTTGCTATGACGTCTTCTATATCATAAAACATAATTCCCAAACGCTTCCCTAAGGGACTACTTTGTCCAATGTTAATAGAATAATAACAGTCCTCGCATTTAGAAGAGCACTTAAAAGTATATTCGTCTATTTTTTGCAGATATACATCGGAGGGGTAATTAAACACGTCGCAGCTTAGATTTGTTAAAATCATTTCTTTTTGCTCGTCTATGATAATATGGGCGGCGACTTCTTCTATAAAAAGGTCATCCCATCCCCACATGTCAATAATCTCAACCCCTTTAATTCGCTCTAATTGCCAACGGACTAAATGCATAGGAACGTTATGCAACAACCAAATAGAGACAAAAAAGCCCGTAAGCCCCCATAGCCCTATTAACTGCATAGCACCCATTACTAAAAGAGTGCAAGGATGTTTAAGATTGTCTCTTTTCTCATAACAATACATCACTAAAGGAAAAGCCACCCCTATTATGGGACCTAACCACATCAGAAACCAAAGAGTCCTTATTAAATCACAATACAAAAACATACCACCTTATAAATGTCTGCTTTGCAACGAATGTTATACTTTTACCAAAAAACGTTTCACGTGAAACATTACAACGTAGACGGAGCAGTAAGATAGCGATACGCTTTTTCCATGGTAGCAGCAATAACAGAAGGGGGAAAGTGTTTAAGCAGCTCTTGACGCATGGCGATAGAATGGACTTTGCCGTATTTTAGGTGGAGGAGTTCATGAGCCAGAACATAGCGAAGCTCTTCTTCGGTTAATAACTTTATAAAATGGGCATTAAGACGGATGGTGCGTGTTCGGAAAGAGATACTGGCAAGGGTCCGTTTAAGCGGCAACACCCGTACATAAACAGGTGGTGCAATAGCAAACGTCTCACAAAGTGGCTTTAATAACCTCCTTATTGCTCGTCCCCCATGCATAGTAAATACTTATTTACATACGCTTCTATGCTCTCTATTACAGCATCGGCAACTTCAAAAGCATGTTCAACCGTCTGCGGAAGTGCCCTTAAAAGAATCCCCCTTAATTTCTTTTTTCTAACATTGTCCATCCGCTTGACTCTTTTTATTTCTTCTATTTTTCTTGCTAAAGCTTGTAGAATTTGCTCTTTTTGAGATGTATCTACTAAAGTACTTAAATGTTTCCTGAAGGCTGCTTTTGCAATCTGGTAAGCCATTGGTTGTTGGGTCTGCTTATCTGCCTCTTGAATAGCTGTCTTAATACCACTAAGTTTATTTTTAAAAAAGGAGACCATCTCTTCTACCTCTTCTCTCTTCATTAAGAAATGCTCACGTAGTTTTAAAAGCTCTTCATATAAAACCTCATAAATAGGACCTTTTTCCCGCTTTTCATCTAATTCCCTGCGAAGCGCATAAATAAGATGCTCTATTTCTATTCTATAACGAACCTCTGAAGGCAGAGCAGTGAGCATACGCTCATCTATGGCGATAACCCCCCTGTCTTCAAAAGGCTTAAAGTGAATTCTATTTAATGCCGTCTCTTTAATGAGATTTAAAGTAGCATACCTTTTTCTTTCTTCTTTTCCAAAATACCGCACCTGAAGCGACTGCAACAACGATTGCATAAAAGCATAATCTTCGTAATAAGCTACTTTCTCAGGAAAAGTCCCAATAGATTCAAAGGTTCTGATAACCCGATGAAGGTCGTTAATAAGTTCTAAAGGTGTAGGAGGGTCTTGACGCTGCGATAAAAAACTAAAAATAAGGCTCATTTCTGTTTCTGTCATCTTACCCCATCGCTGTTTAAGTTTTTCATAATCCCAAGAAAGCATTTTAAGTGCAGTGTTTAATAGGTCTTTAAAGTTGTGAAACTCTTCTAAGAAGTTTTTCCATTTTTGATGAATATCTTCAAAGATGTGTTGTAAAAGGTCTTCTTCTATAGCTTGAGCAGCAAAGAAGTGGTAATGGGTTATGGCTTCGCGAAAGGCTCGTAGTAAAATACCTGTGAGGTCTACAATCAAGCCGTGCTTTTTCCTTAGTTCCTTGCCATTGTAAAGGGTTTTATAGGGTCTATTGGTCCGAGCAATCGCTTGTAAAAGTCGTGTACTGCCCATTAGTTTATAAAGGTACAAGACCTTAAGCACAGGCGCATCGTACCCTTGTAAAAGCATATCCGAAACAATTAACACCTTAGGTAATTTATCCTTATCCCGAAAGGCTTTTTTTCGTTGTTCTATGAGCTCTTCCCATCGTTTTCCGTATTTTTGTTCTTCCTCCGCTATAAATGCTTCTATAGTCTTTTGCCAATGACTATTTTTTAATACCCCTTCTCCTGTCATAACAACCTGCACCCACGCCGGTTTAAAATCTTCAAAGCGACGCTGAAGGGATTCCTTTAAATATTTATGAAACAGCACAGCAGCATAACGGGATGGTACCACAACAAAAGCTTTATAAGTAAACCCTTCTGTATCCTCTTCTATGTGCTCTGCAATGTATTCACAGGCTTTTTTAATTCTATCTTCTGCCAATAATAAATCGCGTAAAGTGATAGAAAGCTCATCGTTGGAGACTTCTAAATTTTCTTCGCCATAACGTTCTTGTAAAATATCTTCTACCAATTGTTTAATCTCTTCTATTTCGGGCAGGCAAATCGCTTTTTCTGCGACTTCTCGCCATAGTAGCGGTAAGGTATAGCCGTCTTTGATAGATTGGGCGATAAAGAAGCAATCCATATAGAGCTCACCTTCCTGAGGATAGCCATAGGCTTCAAAAGTATTATCCCCTTCATGTATTAAGGGCGTTCCTGTGAAGCCAAAGCGTATGGCTTGAGGAAACTTGCTATAAAGCACCTCTGCTAATTTCCCGTGCTCTGTACGATGGACCTCATCCCGTAGAATAAGAATTTCCCGCTTGTTTATAGGGGCAATGTTGTTTAACTCCTCGGCACGGAACTTATGTAAAAGCACTAAATAAATGTTTGCATGGGTTAAGGTCGCTTTTTGACTCTGAGCTTCTATGGTTTTTAACACTTCTTTTAACGAAGCAACCGAATCTATGCGTTTCGTAGTGATTTGAAGCGAGGGGTCTAAATGAATGGTTTGCATGTACTTACTCCACATTTGTTCTTCTAATTCTTTTCGGTCTACTACGATAAAAACATGGGGGTGTTTTTCTCTAAAGCGTTCCATGAACTGCACCGATAGAAAAGGAAAGATTTCGTAGCTTTTCCCACTTCCTTGCCAATGCCATATAAGTCCTTTGTTTTTATTCGCATCTTGGGCTAAATAGGCGTGGCTGCGTTGGATAGCGCGCTCTACGGTATAAAACTGCATATAGCGAGGGATAAGACGGAAGAAGGTCCCCTCTTGAATGCTCCCTGCCGTATAGGTATAGTAACGAATGACCCTTAAAAGCACTTGAGGCGTTAACAAAGCGAAAATATCCTTTTCACCATAGTTTTTACTTTTGGGGAGATAGGGACGCCAATACTGCGGTAATCGTTGCTTGGACTTATGGGGGTCTGTAATGGGCCATGTTGGGATATAAACTTGCTCTGTCCCGTACGCAATCGCTAATTGAACATAATGAAAAAGCTGCGGACTACGACGTTCGTACCTTTCAATTTGACTAAGGGCTTGTTCGTGGGTGTTGGCTTCTATGCCTCGGGTCTGTTTGACCTCAATAATAACAAGCGGTATGCCATTGACAAAAAGCGTAAAGTCGGGTTTAGACCCCTGTGGTGCACCAGGAAACCCCGCTTCGTAGGCATAATGAAAAACGTTATTCTCCCAATGGTCCCAGTCTATAAGCCAAAGCCGATGACGCTGCAAAACCCCTTTGATTTTCACCGAAACCGCTACACCATATTTTAACAAAGAAAGCGCTTGTATGACATCAGCCTGCTCAAGCGTGTTTTTTAAATGCCTCTTTATCTCTTCTTGTTGATAGGTGTCTATGGAACGAAACAAAGTAGCATGGAAGTTTAAAATAGCCTCTTCTATTAAATCCCATCTAAGATAGGTTTCTATGGTTTGACGGGGCTTAAAGTTTGGCAAGGCATGCCACCCCAGTGCTTTGAGCTGTTTCTCTATTCGCTCGTGGTCGTGACGTTCAACACTTAGGCTCATGGTGTTTTGTATTAAGGTTTTATACGTATTTTCCCCGTTAACAACAACGCCATCATCTTCTTTTTTGCCCGCTCTACATGATAAACCATCTTACGACGGTTCGCTATTAAATTATCTACCGCCTGAAGCCGTCTGGCTATCTCTTTTTGCTCGGATAGGGGTGGGAGGGGAA
>WFXK01000003.1 GCA_015490695.1 Bacteroidota bacterium
ATTGAAGGCAAACGAGGAAGCGGACAAGTATGTTTAAACGGGCCTGCAGCAAGGACAGCACAAATAGGCGATACTATTATCGTTGTTGCCTATGCATGGATGACACCAGAAGAAGCGAAAAACTTTCAACCTACCATTATTTTTCCTGATGAAAATAATCGGGTGAAGTAGATGAAGAAGTATTGGAAGATTCTCATAGGTACCTTATTAGGGGTGGTTTTATTGTACTTTGCTCTAAGGGATATGAATTGGCAGGAATTTCAAGAACATGTACAACAGATGCGTGTAGGGGTGTTTAGTTTAGGATTGTTAGTGATGCTTAGCAGCCATTATGCTCGTGGGTATCGTTGGGTGCTGTTCATTAAAGGTGCGGGTGAACAAGCCCGCTACACAGATGCCTTTTGGGCTGTGATGGCAGGCTACATGGCAAACAACGCCATCCCCAGAGGAGGGGAACTCTTTAGATGTACTCTGTTAGCACAAAGTAATAAAGTCTCTTTTGCTACCGCCTTCGGTACAGTCGTCGTAGAACGTGCCTTTGACCTACTTATTTTGATCGCTATCTTCTTACTATTGCTTTTTACCGCACCACAAGAGTTCCAAAATACGTTATTAAGTAAACTTTTTCCCAAAAGCACTTCCCATGCATGGGTGCTTCCTATGGGGATTACTATTTTAGCTATTGCTTTTTTTGTGTTATTGTGGCAACGTTATAAATCCCGTTGGCTGCATGTACCTTTGATAGCGAAAATCCATGCTTTTTTTGCTCAAATGGTAAAAGCAATTGTGAGCGTAAAACATTTACCCAATCCCACGGGATTTGTTGTTTCTACAATTATTATTTGGGCTTTTTATATTTTATCGGTTTGGTTCATGTTGTTAGGTTTACCTCAAATGCCTGACCACAGTCTTTATTTTGCTGCATTGTTATTGGTGATTGGAGGATTTGGTATCGTTGCTCCTTCTCCAGGCGGCATAGGTACTTATCATTGGATGGTTATCATCACTTTTTTAGCCATGGGCTATTCAAAAAGCGATGGACAAATCTATGGTACTTTAAGCCACATTACTCAGTATTTGATGAATACTTTTGTAGGTTTTGTAGGTTATTTGTGGTTGGTTTGGAAGGCAAGGCATGAGGAGCGTACGTGATTGGTGTTTTCTGTTAAAAAAGCGTAGTTTTGCTGGCGGTTATGCAGAAAGTACAGGAGGCTTATATTGTTGCGGGTTATAGGACGGCTGTGGGGAAAGCCGATAAAGGGGGGCTGCGCTTCGTCAGACCCGATGACTTCGCCGCAGAAGTAATTAACTACTTAATGAAACAGGTTCCTAACGTAGCTAAAGAAGAAGTAGAAGACTTAATCGTTGGTAACGCCATGCCCGAAGCCGAACAAGGACTAAACATGGCACGAATGATTGCATTAAAAACCTTAGGAATCCATGTTCCAGGCATTACCATCAATCGCTATTGTGCCTCAGGCTTAGAAGCTATTGCCTTAGCTATTGGAAAAATTGCTGCAGGATGGCACGATTGTATTATCGCAGGTGGTACAGAAAGCATGTCTTATATCCCTATCGGAGGCTATCGCATAGTCCCTAATTATGAAATCGCACGTAGTCATCCAGAATGGTACTACAACATGGGTTTGACCGCAGAAGCGGTAGCAATAGAGTATGGCATTACTCGTGAAGATTGTGATGCGTTCGCTTTACGTTCCCATCAAAGGGCTATTGCCGCCATAGATAAAGGTTTGTTCAAAGAGGAGATTGTACCTATTACGGTTGAGGAAGTATATTTTGATGGAAAAGAGCGCCGTACACGAACTTATGTTGTAGATACCGATGAGGGTCCACGTAGAGATACCAGCATGGAAGCCTTAGCCAAATTAAAACCGGTTTTTAAGGTAGATGGGATAACGACAGCAGGGAATGCTTCCCAGCGCTCTGATGGCGCTGCTTTCGTCATGGTCGTCTCTGAACGCTTCCTTAAAAGCCATAATTTAACCCCCATCGCTCGCTTAGTAGGTTACGCCATCGCAGGTGTAGACCCAAGAATCATGGGTATAGGACCTGTAGCAGCGATTCCAAAAGCATTAAAAAACGCAGGATTGAAATTAGAGGATATAGATTTAATAGAATTGAATGAAGCCTTTGCAGCGCAGTCCTTAGCCGTCATTCGGGAGTTAGGTTTAGATATGGAGCGGGTCAATGTAAATGGTGGTGCGATTGCTTTAGGACACCCCTTAGGATGCACAGGCGCAAAATTGACTGTGCAAATCCTTAATGAATTACGCCGTAGAAAAGGAAAATACGGTATGGTTACCGCTTGTGTCGGTGGTGGACAAGGCATTGCCGGAATATGGGAACTACTAAATTAACCTTTTCTATGTGGGAAAGGATTAAGACCTATTTGTCTTTTGTACGCTTCGCCCACACTGTTTTTGCAATGCCCTTTGCCCTTGTTGGATGGGCTTATGGCACAATAAACATTGGCTATATAGATATAAAAACCTTAGGATGGATTATCTTAGCAATGGTCTTCGCTCGTAATACCGCTATGGGATTCAATCGCTTGGTAGATAGAAAATGGGATGCATTGAACGAACGTACAAAACAAAGAGAACTCCCTTCAGGAAAAATTTCTTTTCAACAAGCGCTGTGGTTCGTGATTATCAATGCAGCATTATTTGTCACCGTTACCTATTTTATAAATAAGGTGTGTTTTTATTTATCTCCTGTGGCTTTAGCCATCATCATGGGATATTCTTATACTAAGCGCTTTACTTCTTTATCCCATTTGATTTTAGGGCTTGCGCTTGCTTTAGCACCTATAGGTGCTTATTTAGCCGTCACAGCAACATGGGAAAATAATTTATTATTTATCGGCTTAGCAGTACTAACTTGGGTCGCAGGATTTGACATCATTTACGCCTTGCAAGATGTGGAATTTGATAGACGCTTTGGACTTTATAGCATCCCTGCACGATGGGGAAAAGAAAAAGCGTTACACTTCAGCGCTTTCCTGCATCTGTGGACTATAGTGTTTTTAACACTCTTTGGACTTTTTACTCAACGAAATTGGCTTTATTGGGGTGGTGTTGGAGTTTTTGGTGCTTTGCTCTTTTATCAACATTGGATTGTAAGACCCAACGATTTATCTAAGGTCAATCAAGCATTTTTTGTTAGCAATGGTAGGGCTTCTTTGTTGTTTGCTGCCTTAGCCATTATGGATTTTTACATAGAACTTTGATACTTTTGTGCGCCGATGCAAAGAGCCATTTTCCTTTTAGTGCTTTTTATCGCTTGTCAAAGGGGACCAAAGCACGAAGATACCCCTACAAGCGGACATATTAAAATCGCTGTGGACGTGGCTGTCCAACCCGTTATAGAAGCCCAATTAGAAATGTTTCATCATGATTACAAACGTGCTAAAATAGAAGTAGAATACCTACCCGAAGCCAAATGTGTGGAAAAACTCCTACAAGATTGTGTAAGGTTGATTATTATTACACGTCCTTTGAATAAGGAAGAAGAACAAGTTTTAAAAGCTGCAAAATTGATACCCCGCCCTGTAAAATTAGCTTATGAAGCTGTAGCGTTGATTGTCCATCCCGATAATCCACAATACGAATTCAGCGTGGAGGAAATAAAACAAATTCTAAAAGGTGAGCAATTGCGTTGGGCTAATGGTGATACTATTCAAGTGGTTGTGGATAATAATGCTTCTGGTATCGTGCAATATTTGAAAGATAGCCTTTTACAAGGGGCGCCTTTTGGAGAAAATACCTATGCTATAGGTTCTATCAAAGAAGTGGTGGATTATGTTGCAGAGCATCCCAATGCCTTAGGGTTTGTTCCACTTTGTTGGATTAGCGATAAAGATGAAAAAACCCCCAACACATTTCTTTCTAAAATCAAATTATGTGCTGTAGGTACGCAGCCGGGACAATATTATGAGCCTTATCAAGCATGGATTTATCAAAGAAAATATCCTTTTATTCGTCCTATTTACAGCATCAAGCGTGAACCTTATATGGGCTTAGGTTCTGGATTTGAAGCCTTTTTAACAGGCGGGAAAGGACAACGCATTTTTTGGCTGCACGACCTTATACCTGCACACGCACCAATACGTCTTGTAGAAATCAAGGAACAAAATTTGCTTGAAGAAGAAAAATAAACCCCTTCGGACTATGATGCGTTTCGTTTTATTGTTATGGGGCTTTGTCGTAGTGTGGGCACAAGAATTGCAAGAAATAGAAAAAGCCCTATTCAATCAGGATTTAGAAAAAGCGCGAAATTTGATTCAACAGCGCTTAACACAAAACCCCAAAGATGCTTATGCGTATTATTTGTGGGGGCGTAGCTATGTTGTGGAAGCCTTAGAAGTCTTACAAGGAGAAGAAGCCGATACGCAATTGGCTTTACAACTATTGCAAAGTGCAGAAGAAAAATTTCGTTTAGGGATTAGAAAAAGTCCGAAATTAGCTTATAATTACGCAGGACTTGGTTGGGTTGCTATTTTGCGAGATAATTTACAGACAGATAAAAACGATAGGACTTACTATGACCAAGCCAAAAGCCATTTTCAAAAGGCTTTAGAATATGCAAGAAATGATGTGAAGTTGTTACTTACCATTGCCGATGCTTATCATCAATCTAAGCGTTTAGAGGCGGTAGAGCAAGCCACACCGCTTTTAACCCGTGCCCGAGAACGCGACAAAAACAACCCTGAAGTCTTTATCCGATTAGGAGATAACTGGAAAAGACAATTTGTTCCCGATTTAGCGATTCAACACTACAAAGAAGCATTAAAGTTGGACCCTTCTAATGTAGAAGCCCATTACGCCTTAGGAAAACTTTATTTGAGACAGAAAAAATATAACGAAGCAGCTAAGGAGTTTGCCGAAGCAATTAAATTAGACCCTAACTTCGCACCCGCTTACCCCGAACTGGGAGAATTGTTCTATAAAATCAAACGCTACAAAGATGCCAAAGCATACTATGAAAAATACGTGCAACTGCGCCCTAACGACCTACGAGCCAAAGTCCGATATGCAAAATTCTTATACTTGAGTCAAGATTATAAAAACGCAGTCAAAACCATCCAAGAAGTTTTGAAAGATACCACTTCTTTGGTTTTACAGCGTTTGTTAGGTTATTCGCTTTATGAAGTAGGGCAGTACGAACAGGCTAAGGCAGCAATGGACAAGTTTTTCCAACAAGCCCCAGAAAGACGTATCATAGGGAAAGATTATTTTTATTATGCAAAAATTTTGCATGCTCTTAACGACTTAGAGGGTGCAGAAAAGTACTATAAAAAGGCATTAGAAAAAGAACCAGAAAATCGGGATTATTGGATTACTTTAGCAGATTTTTATCGTAAGAACAAGCGTTATGCAGATGCGGTTCCTTGTTATCAAAAGGCACTGCAAATCAAAGGAGATTTAAAGACTTACTTTATAGCGGGGCGTTGTTGTGCTGCTATAGATAGCTTGCATCAAGCCGATTCTATTTTTGCTATTATCACGGAAAAATGGCCCACATGGCTCCAAGGTTATTTAGAAAGAGCGCGTATCCACGCTAAGTGGGACCCTGAAACCGAAAAAGGATTGGCAAAACCCTTCTATGAAAAAGTGGTAGAATTAGGATTAAAAGATAGTGTCAAATACAAAAAACAACTAAAAGAAGCCTATACCTATCTGGGG
>WFXK01000004.1 GCA_015490695.1 Bacteroidota bacterium
GGTTGCCGCTGCCATCCGTGAAAGGGACGGCCATCATAAGCAATGCGTAAAACGTAGCGGGGTTCCATCTACGGCTCTAACAACGCTGGCTTAATAATAGACTTTCTAAAAAACCAACGAGCACACTCTTGAATCCCTTCAGGAATAGAAGGATGGGCATGAATCACTTCATCTAACTCAGAAAGCGGAATCTTTTGCTGTATCATCAAAGCCACCGTTTGTATTGCTGACGAAGCATGTTCCCCCACAGCACGCATCCCTAAAACATAATGGGGTTCTTCAGGTGTGACTAATAACTTAAAAAAGCCATCGGTTCGCCCCATAGCAATTGCACGATTGATATAACGGTACCCATAACGACTCACCCGATAATCCACCCCTTCTTTTTTTGCTTGTTGCTCATTTAACCCCACCGCCGCCACTTCAGGCTCTAAAAACATAATCGTAGAAATGTTTCTATACTCAATAGGCTTTTTCTTTTTACCATAAATCTTATCAATGGCATGAACCCCCTCTACCTCCCCTACATTCACTAAACAAATGTCAGCGGTCAAATCGCCAATAGCATAAATGTTTTCTATGTTTGTTTGCGTATCGTTATCTATCACGTGTCCTGATGGCGACATTTTAATCCCTAATTCTTTAATACCTAAATCTTCGGTATTGGGAACTCTTCCCACAGAAATCAAAGCACGTTCAGCCCAGTGTTTTGTAATGCTTCCGTCGGGTTGTTTTAGTTCGTAATAAACTTGTCCGTTAATAATATCCATCTTTTGCAATCGTGCACCTTGATGAATATGGACACCCAAGCGTTTGAGGTTTTGCGCAATGAGTCCAGCAACGTCTTCATCTTCAAAAGGAAGGATTCTGTCTGCTCTATCTATAAGATAGACTTTAGTATGTCCGAAGTGTCCAAAGATTGTAGCGAATTCACATCCGATGACACCTGCTCCGACAATAACTAAGCTCTTAGGAAACGTTTCCCAATTAAAGATTTCATCGCTGGTAACGATAACTTCCCCATCTATGGGAATATCGGGCAGATGTCTTGGGCGAGTACCTACTGCCAAGATGATATAATCGGCAGTAATCGTTTGCGTTTGTTTATTTTCTATAGCGACTTTGTGAGGCGTTAGCACTTTGCCTTTACCATGAAAGACTTTTAACAATCCTTTTCGTTGGTAGTGAGCAAGTTGGGAAAGCATTTGCGTATAGCGCAGCTGTTCTGCTTCCTGGACTTGTCGTTGAATTTCTTTTAATGTGAGTTGTTTTAGTAGGGATTCTTTTTTGAATAGGTCAGCCGCCTTATGGAACTTTTGTGCTAATTCCCACATGGTTTTAGAGCTGAGGGCGCCGCGCCATATTCCAGCCCCACCAATGCGTTCTTTTTCTATTAAAGCAACTTTTTTCCCATAATCCAGTGCCCGTATGCACGCTGCATAGCCTGCAGGTCCACCCCCTATTACACAAACATCGTAGTCGTACATGGTGGCGAAAATAAACAAAATTGTAAACCTACAAGCACCGAGTCTCGCCACAACATTACTCAGAGAACTCAAATTAGCGTAAAAAATCTTAATAAGATGGGCTTTTTCCAAGTGATCTCAGTTCGGCATAACACCACAACCAATATACCTTGAAGCTCCCCTATAGTGTCACGTTTGTGCGTATAGGTTGTAGCTTCAAGTACCAACAAGAATCCATAAATAGAGTTCCTCTCTGAATAGGTTAGTAGGAAGCTTAGAGAGCTTCCAAAGTCTCCAATGCTTCCTAAAAAGAAAACCTCCTTGAATACCAGATTACACCCAATAAACTCTATCATAATCACTACTCCAAAACAAGCCACCTTACTCCAAAGCTAAAACTTCGTTCCAACAAGGGATAATAAGCCGATAGGAAGACCCCTTTGCGCCTGCCTAAGGCTTCATTCCAGTGAATAAGCCGAATGAAAACACTGACACGGCGATATAACACCAAAGAAGCATAAGCATCTAAACGAATATAAGGAAATTGTTGCTGCCGTGTGTCGTACCAAATGCCTAAAACAGGATGATAAGCCTTCAAATAAGTGGTGCCATAGATCCAAAACGTGATTCCGCTTTGAAATAAATGTTGTTTTTTGGCTATTGGCGTTTCAAAATAAAAAGTGCTTCGTCCCTGCCACGAAGGTAAAAGGGGTGAAAAAGGAAAAGTTTTCCATACAATCCCCTGCCAATGAAGAAAACGCCAAGCAAAATGATAACCCAAACGAACCCCATAGAACGAAAAACTATCTAAAACGGTGTAATACCCTCCTAAACGCAAATAAAAGTTTTTGCTTTGATAATGCCCGTCTACGCTAATGCTTTGACTTTGTTGCCAGGTAGAAATAGGGACTTCAAAAGGAATTTGCCATAAAGTGTAAAGATAAGGCGTTCGTTGACTATAAAGCGCTTGCAGCTGTAGTTTCCATCGTTTCTGAAGCCAATATTGAAGTTGCAAGTAATGTTGCCACTCGCTTTTGCCAGAAAATAGTTGCCATTGCTGCCAACGAACATCATACAGAATTTTTATAGTAGTAAGTCTCCATTGCAGAGAAA
The DNA here is from genome assembly GCA_015490695.1 of Bacteroidota bacterium. Taxonomy (GTDB): domain Bacteria; phylum Bacteroidota; class Bacteroidia; order SpSt-205; family S141-50; genus S141-50. Next base: position 2,580 of record WFXK01000004.1, read on the forward strand.
AATGAGCACCTTTAATAGTGTTGGAATCTTGTTTTAAAAAACGATATTGTTGAAGTTCATAAAAGACTTTTCCTTTTAATTGTAACGTATTAGTATGAATACGTAGCCATAGTGAGGGTTGCAAGCTTTGTTGGTCTAAGGAAGCACTAAGATAGGTTAAAGTATCCTGAAGTCCTTTATAAGGAAAAGCTTCTGTAGTATCAGGATAAAGCGGAGCAGGGTCTTCGTAAATACGTTGGTACCACGACTGTTGAAAAGTTGCACCCAAGGTAATTTTAGAAAGGCGCCATGCAAGGGAAAATTGCCATAAATGCCATTTTCGTAAATCTTTCGTATTTAACAATCGTATCGGAGCACCTAATTTGCTAAACATCACTTCTTCTATAGTATCTTGTACACCTCCGTGAATGTTATCGGTCCTTTGATTAAAGACCCAAGTGCCCTGGATAAGTAAACGTTGTTTAAAAGGGGCGAACCATAATCGTGCCCCCATCCCTAAATGGTCTGTAGAAAAGTTCAAATAAGCACCTTGAGCAGTAAGCCGCTGATAATACGTACTAAACCCTGCCATAGTATCTATCTGCTGAGCATAACGGATATGTAATAACTGCGTTTTACGGCTGTTTTGTACAAAATACACATCGCTTAAAGGCTTTTCTCCTTGAATAATAGGCACATCGTAGGGCGTTACCATATAAAGCGAAGGACGACGTTGTAACGGATAAAAAAATCCCTGTTGAATAAGACGGCTAAAAGGAATACCGTTCCAAAATAACATGTGCGGTTTGCCGATTTGCCCTAAGCAGTATTGACACCACCAAGCCCCTACATCCCAATAACGAACCATCACCGTACTTTGACGATAAACCATCGTATCCTCTTCTACAATAACCTGATGATGGGTCTGTAAATAAGTAGTGTCGTGCGGATAAAAATACGATAAGCTATCTAACAACAACCATTGAGCACTACAATAGGAAAAAATGAGTAAAAAAACAATTCTATAATTCATCGCGGGGGGAAACCTAAAGCTTTTCGCAAACGATTTAATACTTTTACTGCAACTTCTCTTGCTCGTTCTGCACTTTGTTGGAATATTTTATCTATCTCCTTAGGATTTTCAATAAAGTAGCGATATTTTTCTCTTGCTTCTTTAAAACGTTCTAAGATTTTTCCAAATAGTAATTCTTTAGCGTCTTTAAATCCAAATCCGCCGTTTAGATATTTTTTACGTAGCTCTTCTGTTTCTTCAGCGGTAGCGACAAGACTATAGAGGTGGAAGACAGTGCATTTATCAGGGTCTTTAGGCGCTTCTAAAGGCGTTGGCGCCGTAACAATACGGAAAACCTGTTTTCTTAATCGCTGCTCATCCCAAAAGACGTTAATGTAATTGTTATAGGTTTTACTCATTTTCCTACCATCAATCCCTGGAATAGTCATCACCTGTTCTCTAATATGGGGTTCCGGGATGATAAAAATAGATTCGTTAAAAAAGTGATTAATACGACTAGCTAAATCTCTTGTGATTTCTAAATGTTGTTTTTGGTCTTTTCCTACAGGAACGATTTCAGCATCATAGAGTAAAATATCGGCTGCCATAAGTACGGGATAAGTGAATAAGCCAGCATTCACTTGTCCAAGGTTTTTGGATTTTTCTTTAAAAGCATGGGCTTTTTTTAGTTGTCCATAGGGGGTAAAGCAGGCTAAGTACCACATGAGTTCGGTAACTTCGGGTATATCGGATTGGCGATAAAGGAGGTCTTTTTCGGTATTCAGTCCACAAGCTAACCATGCTGCAGCAACTTCATAAGTACTTTTTTGGAGGCTTTGAGCATCTTTTCGGGAAGTTAAACTATGAAGGTCGGCAATAAAAAAGAAAGCGCTTTCTTGATGTTGTTCAGCTAATTCCAATGCCGGTAAAATAGCACCTAAGAGATTTCCTAAATGGGGCTCGCCAGAGCTTTGAATCCCTGTCAGTACACGTGCCATAGATGGGCAAAGTTAGTAAAAGAGTAAATAGCATAACCACTTAAAAGGCTATAGATTCAAGTGTTCTAAGAACGACCGCTCAATGAAGAACTAAAACATTGTGTAAGAAAGTGTAGCTGAGACACCTCTTTCTGAAAACTTTGGAATCTATGAAAGTTTCCTGAGTTTCCAACAGAAGGAACACAAGAAAAAACGTACTTGAGATTCCTCGCTTACGATCGGAATGACGCACAGTAATGCAGTGGCGCACGTACTTCAAACACAAACAACGCAAAAACCACAGACTAAGCACACAAATTCAACAACACCCAAAGCCTCCCTGCAGCGCTGAGGTTGTAAGCGCATGCGAGGCATCTCTTTGGAAACGCTGGAAACTTTAAAAGTTTCCAGCGTTTCCAGTAGAAAAAAAGCACTCTGAAAAAAAATCCGTACTTGAGATTCCTCGCCTTCGACTCGGAATGATGTAATGAATGCATCATAAGTAGCCAAGTGGAGGCAAAGCATCGCTTCTTTGAATACAACTCCCGAGGAAAACTTATCCTCTTTTTATTAACTTTGCAAAAAAGACAACGCCATTACCGATGAATAACTTAGCCTTAAAACTGGAGCAAGCCCTAAGGGCAAGAGGTGTTGAAGAGAAACTAGCCCATGCACTTTCTCAAGCGTTTGAAGAAATTATCCCTCAAATCTTTGCCAATCTAACAACCAAGGAAGATATTAAACTTCTAATAGACTTATTGAATAAACGTTTCGAAGACTTAATCCATTATTCTGATAAGCGTTTTGAAGATATTAACCGGCGTTTTGAAGATATTAACCGACGCTTTGAAGATATCAATAAGCGCTTCGAAGATATCAATAAGCGTTTCGAAGATATTAAAGAGGATATTAAAACGCTGCGAGAAGATATGAAAATGATGATGGAAATGTTTAATAAGCGCTTTGAGGATTTACAACATTATTCTGATAAACGTTTTGAAGCACTGCAACATAACATGGATAAACGCTTTGAAGCATTGCAACACAATATGGATAAACGCTTTGAAGCATTGCAGCATAATATGGATAAACGTTTTGAAGCATTGCAACGCAACATGGATAAACGTTTTGAAGCACTGCAACGCAACATGGATAAACGCTTTGAAGATTTACAACACTATTTAGACAAGCGCTTTAGAAATCTTCAATGGGTAATAGGAATAATCTTAGCCCTTGTGGTTGGTCTTCTTAATTTCTTAACACAACTTTTAATGAAATTCTTAGGTTGGTAAACTTAATGTTTCACCGGTTCAAATTTCAGTAGAGCAGGCACATGGCCGTCTATGCTGTAAAAAATATAGATTTTACCATCTTTTACTAATGTAGCTTTTCCTCCTAAGCTAGAAGCATTGCCTTGCGAAGGACCTAAAAGTCTGCCACGGGTGTACTCTATGGAACCGTTCCGTTTTTCATGAACTAACACATAGTAAGTTTTTAAGTAGTATTCTTTGAAGCGCAAGGGTAAGTAGGCAGCCCGTTCACCTAAGGGGTATATCCCCATCACGGTGTTTTTATCTATATGCACAAACTTTAACAATCCTGTTTCATAATCTCGTATGGGAGCACTTCCCTTTATGTCGGCAAGATTGCGGACAGCAACATACTCTATTTTAGCATCCTTTTGCCCTGTCAAATCAACAGAAGTTACCTCTTTCGTCTTTTTGTTTAATAAAGTAAGCAATGGATTTTTATTAAGCACCTTGTAATAAACATCTTGCTCGTATACTCGTTCCTGTTTCTCTTCCTTAACTACCATGGTAATGAACTGCTCAAAATGAAATAGCAAGTAGTGATTATCGGTTTCCGTAATATCCGTTATTATTCTTGCCGTATTAGACTTTGTAAGATTCCATGTAGTTTTTTCTACCAAACTCAAACCATCTTGGGTTACTTTCAGTTTTACAATATCGGCTCCTTGTATATCTTTTTTCATTGACCAAAGAAGTCCTATGTAAAAAACATCTTTTTCTATTTCACTCTTCTTTATAAGAAGTGATGTTACATCTTTTTCTGGGTTACCAAGGTCAATAGCACCAAAGTCATAAGTGCCTTTTTTTAAATCTACTTGGTAAATAACTAAGAATAATCCCGAACTTCTCACACTTTTACTTTTTCCTAAAAGCCTTTTAAAAATGTTCTTTTTCCTTTCGTCCTCTTCATATAAAACAACTGGAATAGCAAAGTAAAGTTTTTGTTCTTCTGAGAAAACAATGGGACGCAATTCTGGCACAGAGGAGATAAAAAGAGGAATAATAATTTCATTTTCTTTCTTTAGGTTTTTATTAAAATACTTAATCACTACAGAAACATGATCTCCCTTACCTCTACTATGAGGTCCTTTACCTTTACCTGCTCCTACTCTATAAGTTCCATATATAACAACAAAATGATTTTGTCCAGCAGGTTTTATTATAGGCTCTGAAACAAACACTATTGGATATTTTTTCCCGAAACCATAAATAAGGTATTTTGCTGATCGGTAAGATGCAGGAACTCTTTCTTCGCCAATTAATAATTTATGTTTTGTTCTGAATTGCAAACGGGAAGTGTATTCCTTTACAAAAAGAAGAACTTGTTTTTCTTGAAGTTCATTTTCCTTATTAGTCTCAGGTCTATACTCATAGAATACTAACAATTTATCTTTTAATGGCACATAAGCGATGACACCTCTAAAGTCTTTCTTTTCAATATTTTCTTTCTTAAAAGCCTCTCTTATAGCAGAACCTTTAGAAGGACCTTCACCGAGCGCTTCGTGGACATAATTGAGGGATAAAGTGTTAAACTTATTCTTAGATGAGTCTATGCATACAATAAATTGGGAAGTTTCGTTAAGTAGCCCTGGTTCCCGCCATTTGTTAATTCTTCTTAGAAAGTCATAGCAGTAGTAGGCGCACAGGTTATCGTTAAGGGTGAAAGCGTGGATAGGGATGTTGATAGCGAATCGGCGTGCACTTTTCGGATACATGTAATTTAATAAATCAAAAACAGAGGAGATTTCTGCAACAACAAACTCTGTAGGTTGTAATTCCCGAGGATAGGCTTGTCCGTAGCCTACAGAATAAAACGCTGTAAATACAGCAACTACACCCAACTTCAGCGTTGTATAGCGCTTATCCATAGCTTTTGTTCCTTAGAAGCGCAGTTTCTAAAGTGTTTTTTCAATTGCTTATATTTAAATGCAGCGCTTAAACCTACTTTAGCTCCCCACACCACAACAAACAGCGGAGGGAATAAAATAAAAAGTAAATAAATGGAAGAAGAAACACTAATTTTTTTCGCTACTAAATAACCTCTTAGGGGCCATTGCTTTCCTCCTTTTTTAGCATAGGTAAATTCTAAATAAGTAGTTGCTGATGCTTTATCATAGCGCATAATACCATATACTTCTGCTCCTTTGGGGATTAAAATCTTTCCTTGGGCATCGGTTACGTCTTGAACTACCGTAGCAACTACTGTAGGGGTTTTACTGGATAATTCTGCGTCTTTTTTCAATTGAATAACCAAAGGAGTGTCGCTAAATGCAAGGTTGAAGAGAAAAAACATTAGACTAATAAGCCTGACAAACCGTTTTGGCTTTCTCCCTACTCCCTGCATCTTTCTACGGTTTTGACACAAAAGTAGAAAAACAAAAAGAATTTTCCAAATGCCTTTTTGAATATCATCTAAAACGTTGCCTTTGAAAAGTGGAATTTTTATTGAACTTTTATAATAACAACATAAGGACTTAATGCGGTTATTTGTTTATCTATGTTGAAGTTTTGTATAGAGGATTGTTGGGGAAAGGAAGTGTTTTCTATTAGGTCTAAAAGGCTTGTGAAGGCAGACGCTTTAACAACGTAAGAGGCATTTTCTGCGAGTGTGTGTTTAGCAGTGAGGATACCAATTAAGTTGCCTTTTTCGTCAAAAACGGGAGCGCCACTATAGCCCGGAGAAGCAGGTATCGTCGTCTGATACTGCGACACATCCCCTTCAAACCCTACTTTGGAACTGATTCTGCCATCATGAAACTTCAAAGAAGTTCCCATGCCTGCATGAATCAAAGGATAACCCAAAGCAAAAACATAAGCACCCAAGGGAAGAATCCCCGTTCGTTTTATCGCATAAGGCACAGGAAAGGACAACGGAATCGCCTGTTCCGTCTTTAAAACAGCAATATCCAGCTTTTTATCGTGATATAAAACCGTAGCTTCTATGGAAGTGTCTTCCTTTTCTTCTTTCATTAAAGTGATGAATACCTTAGAAGCGTTCTCTACAGTATGATAAGCAGTTAGCACATGGAAGCGGTCAAGGACAATGCCTGAACCAAAGACACGGGCATAAACACTACCTTCCTTTCTCAACACTACTTCATATCCTAAGGTTAGTTCATCTACAGCCATACTTCCTCGTTTCAAAACAACAAACCCATATTGCTTTCCATGTACAGGTGGACGGCGTTCCGTTAACTCAACATAACCATTCACAAAAATTTTAATTCCCTTTAGTGTTTGCGCAATCTTTACCAAATTCCACTTATACGGAGAAAACTTAAAAAGTGGAATATCCCGCACATAATAGTACAATTCCTTATCCTTAACAAAACCTACGGATAAACGTTTGTCAACACTGAACAAAACCCAACCATAATTATCCCAATCTTCAAAATTGAAAAGTAATCCCATGTGTTTCCCTTTTATGAATTTGATTTTTGCCTCCATAAATACTTCTTCTGGCTCCTTAGGGGTATCAAAAGTAACGTATCTTGCTATTCCACTATCGGTACGCGCCTCAAGAATTAACTTCCCATTTTCAAGATAAACATTGCCCTTATGGTCCTTACCAAGCTTAAAAGGTAATCGTAAAGGATATTCAAAATCTTCTGTAACGCTTTCCGTTTTTACTTCATATTCCTCTTTCGTATCTTGTGCTTTCAGCAAAAAAGGAAAGACAAGCAACCAAGAGGCTAAAAAAAAGCTAAGACGCTTAAGCATCTCTTTTAAGATTTTTGGCTACAAAAATAAATTTTTCTGATATACTCTATTTAAGAAACGTTCGGGAATAAAATAAAGGTCAGAACAAGGATATTCCATAGCACTCTCCCAAGTAATGAATCTCAACTTTCGTCCTTTACGAACAGCGACCTTTTCGTATAGCTTCTTTAGCAAAGGCAATAAAACCTTTCGTGATGAAAATCCCATTTCTACTTGCAACATCGGCATGCGATTTTGCAAATAAGGTAGCATTGCAGGAAGTAACTTTTGCTCGTAGCCTTCTATGTCTATTTTGATATAATCCACTTGCTTAATAGGATAAAGGAGTCTGTGAACGTCTATGGTATTTACAGGGATAGGGCGCAAGCATTGCTTATAAGGAGCTTGTGAAGGATGTTTTACAATAGTACCTCTTGCATGGCGTGGTATACCACGAAGGATAGGAATCATTAACCACAGAGGGGGTTCGGTAGGTTGTTCCACAACCGCTTTATTGATAACCTTAACCTGCTTCCATTGATGTTTTTCAGCATAGGACCGCAACAGAGCAGCACAATAAGGATTGGGTTCTATTGCCCATACTTGTCCCTTGGCACCCACTTGCTTAGCAAGCGTGAACGTATAAAGCCCCATAGATGCCCCCATATCTATACAAATATCCCCTTCTTGAATCAACCACCGCAAAACTTGTATTCCATGATAAGGTAAATAACGCAACTTTTGTTGAAACATAAACAATCGTTGCAAATAGCTTTCATAATCCTTAGAGGTGGCTAATAAGCTTTTATGAAACAGCCAATTAAGTTCTCTGATAACTTTACCAAACAATTTGCAGAATTCTATAAGCGTTTTGTCTGGGGTCTCCCGGACCCAGTAGCATGAGCACCTTAGGGCTGAGTTGAGCACTTCTTTCGGGAAAGAAGTACAAATCGCTGTTTTCGTTATGGGCTAATAGCTTACTAATGTATTCCCCTGTTTTTTTATTGATAGCATAGCACATCATTTTTCCTGCTGCTCCTTTCTCAGTAATGAATAGGATGTTTAGAAACACGTTGGAGACAGCAGGGGTAAAGGAAAGCAGTTTATCGTGGACATAATCTCTTTGTTGTTTTCGGATGATAGCACACCAGCGCCATTTAAGACTGTCTAAATCGTAACATAAGGCAGCGACCCAATAGCGATAAAACATTTTTCCTTTGGGTTTCATTTGTGTATAGAACTCTTCCCAGAGCCAGTAGATAAGGGGTTGTTCTTGGTCTGAAACGATGCGGAAGTCTTTAAAGTTACTTCCACGTTCTTTAAAGACGATGAGTAGGCTATCGGGCAGGGGAGTGATTTGCAGGGTATCTCTCCATAGTCGCCGATTTAGGTCATAGCGAGCAAAAAGCAGATGGCTCCATGGAAGGGGTTTAGCATCACTTAGCGTCCCGTTCTTTATCGCTTGGGAATCAGGGTGGGCAAGTACACCAAACAGCAGTAAAGTATTGTCTTGAACATAGCTTTGTAAAACAGGAACTTGATGCGCAAAGGTTTTTAGGGTATCCCAAAAGAAGGTTTTAGTTCGGTAATCATAGTGGAAGAGGATAGGAGGAAAGGCGGTATCTTCTGGGGTGTATTGCCAGCGTTCGGGCATGAGGATACCAATGAGGTTCCCCTTAGAGTCGGTATCTACTTCAACAAGACGATACCCTTCATAATGGTGTGGAAGCAAGAGGATACGGTTGTATAGACTTCTACCGCTGCTGTTGTATACTGCTACGTAATGG
>WFXK01000005.1 GCA_015490695.1 Bacteroidota bacterium
CTTTTTTACCGTTTTGGAAGCTAGAAGTTATTCATTTCATACTAACGATAAAACCTAAAATGTAACCAAAATGAACGACAACATGAACTACTTTTGCATACATGGCAACTATTGTAATGCCCAATAAAGGAATTATCATAGGGAATCCTTATCCTAATCCTGTAGAAAAATATCTCTACGTACCTTTGTATAGTGAAGTAACTATCATAGTGCAATTACAAATTAGAGACACTTCTGGTACGCTTATAAAGCAGAAACAATACATTAGCCAAGGACGCAATATATTGCAAATCCTTTTAGATAATATTCCTTCAGGAACTTATCATTTAGAAATTAATATCCATGACTGCCAATGGCATTATGAAATTACAAAGATTTGAAAATGGTACAATTTACGGTATAGGAGAAAAGAGGGGACTTTCTTATAAAGAAGGGATATTGTATGTAGAAGGAGTAGCAATTCCTCATTTGGCACGAGTTTTGGGAACGCCACTTTATGTATATAGTCAAGAAAGTTTAGAAAAGTCTATAAAAGCGTATAAAGAGGCTTTTGAAAATACATTGGTTTGTTATGCTGTTAAAGCCAATGCTAATATAGCCATTGTTCGTTATTTTGCTCAGCAAGGATTAGGAGCGGAAGTTTCTTCCTTAGGAGAATTACAAGTTGCCATAGAAGCAGGTATTTCTCCAGAAAAAATTCTGTTTTCGGGAGTAGGGAAAAGTGAAACAGCTATTAAAAAAGCGATAAAAGCATCCATAGGTTATTTTATTGTGGAGTCTTCAATGGAGATGGAAATACTCCATGAACTTGCAAGGCGTATGGATAAAAAGGTCTTTGTAGCAATAAGAATATGTCCTGATATTCCCGTAGACACGCATCCTTATTTAGCTACAGCACTATTGGAGAGTAAGTTTGGCCTGAGTATTGAGGAGGCTTTTGCTCTTTTTTTAGCGACTAAAAAAATGCCGTATATAGCGGCTAATGCTATTCATTTTCATTTAGGTTCACAGATTATGGATTTATCTATTTTTGATAAGGCTTTGTCCGTTGCAGAGAGTTTATTTTATCGTTTAAAAAGCCAAGGAATAAACATAGAAGTCATAGATGTAGGAGGGGGGATTGCTATAGCCTATAGTGCTGTTGATAAAGAACCTTCACCGCGACAATGGGCAGAAGTACTATTCCCTTATGCAGAGCGCATGGGCGTTCAGTTAATTATAGAACCAGGACGCTCCTTAGTCGCTCATGCAGGAACCCTTATTACACGAGTGCATTACTTAAAACAAAAAGGTATGAAACGTTTCATTATCGTAGATGCAGGAATGCATACCTTTATCAGACCCGCTTTATATGGTGCTGTTCATAGAGTTATCCCTGTAATCCCTCATGAAAACGCTTTTATTAAAGCTGACATCGTTGGTCCTTTATGTGAAGAAAGTGACTTCTTAGCTAAAGAAGTACTATTACCAGAGGTCCAAAGAGGCGACCTGCTAGCGGTTTTAGATACGGGTGCTTATGGTTTTTCTATGCATTCCTGTTACGGATTACATCCCCATCCTACAGAAGTTTTTATCAATGGTGAAAGCTATCAGTACATCCATCCGTCAGCGGTTCACTTTCCACACAGCTAATAATACTAAAAACGCCCCTATAACGAAGGAAAGCGTTAGAGAAGTCTTTCCAAAAACAATACTAATGAGTGTTGCTAACACAGGTTGCGTGTTGATATAAAGCGCTACTTGACTAGCATGGAGTTTGCTTAAAGCATAGTTTAATAGTAAATAAGCCAAAGTGCCATTGACAACTACTAAGTAACCTAATCCAAACCATGCGTCAGCACCTAAGTTATCCCATTGCACTTGAGGTAAGAAAAAAAGTCCAATGGGTAGGAAGAAAAGAGCGCCGAGGCATACCATTACCGCTGTCATATAAATCGGGTCTATTTTCTGACTTAGAATCCTTGCATAGCTCATGAAAAAGGACCAAAATATCAAGCCTATGAAGGTTAAGATATTTCCTAAAATAGGGTTTAATGCAGTTTTAGAGGCTTTAGAAAGCAGGACTAAAATCGTTCCTATGATAGCGATAATAATCCATAGGGTTTTATTCCATGATAGTGTTTCGGTTTTGAACCACCATGCGGCTAATGCTAGCACGGTTAACGGCGTTAAAGAGTAGATAATGGCGCTATGGGCAGGAGAGGTATAGCGCAATCCTGTTAGAAAGAACGTTTGATTTAGGGTGATACCAAGGAGCGTTAAACGTAAAAGGGGTTTCCATAAAGATTTAGGAGGCAAATGAAGTTGATTACGGAGTTTTAATAGCATTAAAAATAGCAGGGCTGCTAACAGGGCTCTTAGAGGAATGAGCACTCCTGGGTGGAAGGCAACAGCAGCATTATTTCCAAAAACATAGCTGGGCGCCATCAATAACGTTTGTAAAATCATTGCTAAGTGCGCCCGCAGCGTCGGACTAAAAATTAAATTGTATGCCAAGAGTAGGTAAAATCGGCAATTGGTCTATACGACGATAACGAATTCTATCAAAGTAAAAGATGTTAGCCCTATTGTAAACGTTGATAACTGATAAATAAATTTGTAATAACATTCGTTCGCTTAGGGCGAAGTAGCGCTTAATGGCAATATCTAAGCGGTGATAATAAGGCAGACGCGCTTGATTATAAGCATCACTGAGCACAATACCTAAGTTGCCGTTCTGAGTAATGTAGTTCGTTTGTGCTCCTCCTAAAATAAAAGATAGTTGTTCATAAAACGCTTGGGTTTGAGTAAAGGGAAGTCCAGAACCTAAGTTCCAGCGTAGGCTGAAACGCCAGCGGGCTTCGGAATAATAACGGCTAATGAGATTACCAATACGGTACTCTGCAACAAAGTTAAGGTTGTGGCGTCTATCCCAAATAGGGGCATAACGCAATTGAGGAGCAAACCGCTCTGTCTTCATAAGACCATAAACTAAATAAACATACAGCGAAGGAGTACGATAAGTTATAATAAAATCGGTTCCGTAAGCATAACCCGTTTCTGTTATGAAAAGTGGGTCATTAGGAAAGAGCCTATCGCGATTGATAGCCGTAACTTGTTTAAAATCTTTATACCATGCTTCTACAGAGCCTTTTAGTCGGCGAGCAATTTGGATTTCTACTCCTAATAAGTAGTGCCATGCAACTTGTAAATTATGTTTTAAGCGTTTATCGGGCAAATCCTCAGGGGCTGCTACAAAGCCCTGAAAGAGGTTTACAATGTCTCTATCGGAGACGGCAGCCATTAAGTTTTGTGCAAAACGCCCTATGCCTGCAGAAAGACTCCAACCTTCAAAATTTAATTTTGCACGCAAACGGGGTTCTAAGGAGATGTAATTATAATTATTGTAATAATGGAAGCGTACGCTGGGTTCTATGACGGCTCGTTCAAAAGGAGTGCCGTCAGCAAGCTGCTTGTGCTTGCTTAAAAGAACTTTTTTATAACGAGTATAAACAGCAAACTCCGTATTGCTTTGACGTTGTCTTGCTTGAAAACCCAAAGCATTGGTATAGATGTAGTCTGTTGTAAAACCTAAGATTTCAATACCGTAGGCGAACTCATCTATGGAGTTAAAGATATAGCTGAAGTCTAAGAAGCCATTAAAGCCGTTGATGCTACTGGTTTTAGGAAAGTTTTCTGATACGTTAATCACTTGGCTTTTGAAGCGGGAATAGGCGAATCCACCTGTGAAGATGAGGTCACTGGAGGTAGGTAAAAGCATAAATCGGCTTCCTCCTCCTGAAGAGCGCCATAACACATCTACAGGATAACCATACAAAACCTGGTCCTGTTGATGAAAACCAAAGAAACTGATACTATTAGCGCCAGCGCCAATGGTAAACTTAGAATAGAAGTCCGAGAAACTAAAAGGCAGTCCTAAGGTGTCGTTAACGTAAGGGTAGAGGGTTTTACTGGTTTGATTTAGATAAGCATGACGTGCGGAGATTAAATAGCTAATGCCGCCTTCGCCTTCCTTAGGCTTCATAATAGGGCCCTCTACTAATAGTCCTGCAGTGATGGGATTGGCATAAAGTTTGCCTGTGAAGCGTTGGAAGTTACCGTTTCGGGTTCGGATGTCAATGATAGAGGAGATGCGTCCACCGTAGTTTGCAGGAAAAGCTGCAGAATAAACATCTGCAGAACGAATGTAGTCTAAGTCAAATACACTAAAGAGCCCGATAGAGTGGAAAGGGCTATAGATAATAGCACCATCTAATAGCGTTTTGTTCATGATGGGGGTGCCTCCTCGGATATAGAGTTGTCCTCCTTGGTCGCCCGTGAAAACAACCCCAGGCAGTACTTGAAGATATTGGGCTAAATCGGGTGCTCCTAAACTGGGAATGACTTCTATTTGTTTAGGCGTCAAACGAGTAACGGCTGTTGTAACCTTTTTTCTTTCAATAACCACATCTTGTGCTTCCTCTACAATTTCTACCGCTTCTAATTGGATAGCCTGAACAGAAAGGACCCAACTGACTGTATAAGTACGAGGATAGCTTAAGTCAATGGTTTGTTTTAGGGTGTCGTATCCCATGGAAGAGACTATCACTTCATAGGTTCCTACGGGAATTTTATCAATACTAAAGAGACCGTCGTTGTTGGTATAGGTTCCTTTTTTGATTTTGGGGATGAAGACCAATGCGGCGATGATGGGTTCACCGCTTTCGTCTATGACTTTTCCCCGTAGTGTGGCGTACTGAGCGTGGAGGAAAGAAATAAAAAGAGATAAACAAACAAGTCGTTTTATCATGATTGCAGTGCTTGCAAGCCTGGGAGGGGTTCACCAGATAGATAAGTTAATAAAGCACCTCCGCCTGTAGAGACAAAAGAAACTTGGTTTTCTAATCGGGCTTTTTGGATAGCAGCTGCAGAGTCTCCTCCGCCAACTAAGGAAAATGCTCCTTGTTGTGTTGCTTGAGCAACCGCCTCGGCAATCGCAAAAGTCCCTTTTGCAAACACCTCCCGCTCAAATACCCCCATAGGTCCATTCCATAAAAGCGTCTTAGAACGTAAAATCATTTTTCTGTATTCTTCTACCGTCTTTGGACCAATATCTAAAGCCATTTTATCCTTAGGAATTTCCGTAACAGAGACAACTTCGGTGTCGGTGCTTTCTATGGAAGAAGCAACAACAAAATCTTCTGGAATTAAAAGTGCGGTTTCACGTGCTTGTGCTTCTTTTATAATTGTCAAAGCCGTTTCTATTTGGTCCTCTTCTACTAAGGATTTTCCTGTCTCTCCGCCTAAAGCTTTGACAAAGGTCATTGCCATAGCACCTCCAATGAGCACTATAGAAGCCTTTTCTAAGAAACGTCTTAAAATCGGTACTTTATCAGAGACTTTTGCTCCTCCCATAATTAGGGTGAAGGGTTGTCCTACATTACCATGCAGTAAATAATCGGCATGTTGTAATTCTTTTTCTACTAAAAGCCCTGCATATTTTTCTTTGAAAAACCGTGGCACAACATATACGGAAGTATCTTTCCTGTGCAAGGTTCCAAAAGCGTCGTTGATATAAAAATCTGCTAAGGAGGCTAAGGTTTTTCCAAAGGTTTCATCTTGTTGTTTTTCTCCTGGGTGAAATCGTAGGTTTTCTAATAATAAAAGTGCGCCATGGGGCAATTGGTCTACGTGTTTTTTTAGTTCTTTTTCTTCTAAGGAAGGACAGAAATAAGTAGGGTAATTGCTTAGGTTTTTTAAAGTTTCATAGACCACTTGCATAGAGAACTGCGGTTCATGGTTCCCTTTTGGTCTTCCTCGGTGGGACATTAAAATAACTTTTATTTGGTTCTTGGCAAGGAGTTCAATGGTTGGCAGTACAGCACGGATTCGTTTATCATCACTTACTTTTCCATTTTGAACAGGAACATTAAAATCTACTCTAACTAATGCTGTTTTGTTTTTAAGTTGTTCTATGGGTGCTTGGCTAAGAAGCGGTATGTTCATAGTTGTGCGACTTTTAGGGTGAGTTCTGCGAGTCTATTGGCATAGCCCCATTCGTTATCGTACCATCCAAGTACTTTAACTAAGTTTCCTTGGACGGAGGTAGAAAGGGCATCAAAGATACAGGAGTGGGGATTGCCTACGATGTCTGCTGAGACTAAAGGTTCTTCGCTGTATTGTAAAATGTTTTTTAGCGAGGTTTCTGCGGCTTGTTTAAAAGCGTTATTGACGTCTTCTACAGAGGCTGTTTTTTTAGTGATGACTGTAAGGTCTGTTATAGAGCCATCTATGACGGGCACACGGATTGCCATACCATCTAATTTCCCTTTTAGGTGAGGAAGGACCAATCCTACGGCTTTAGCAGCACCTGTGGTTGTTGGAACGATGTTGAACGCTGCAGCCCTTGCTCTGCGTAAATCCTTGTGAGGAGCATCTTGGATACGTTGGTCAGCCGTATAAGCATGCACCGTGGTCATATAACCTCGTTCCACCCCAAAAGCATCATCTAATACCTTTACCATTGGCGCAAGACAATTCGTCGTGCACGAAGCATTAGAAATAATCTTCATTTCAGGTTTTAGTAAGTGGTCGTTAACGCCTAAGACAATGGTTGCATCCACTTCATCTTTTGCAGGTGCCGATAAAATCACTTTTTTAGCACCTGCTTGTAGGTGTTTTTCTGCATCTTTCCGTTTTCTGAATTTCCCTGTGGCTTCTATGACAATATCTACTTCTACGTCTGCCCAGGCGAGGTTTGCAGGGTCTGGCTCAGCACTGACTAAAATCGCATGCTGATTAATATAAAGGTATTTTTCATCGGCTTTTACCTCTCCGGGATAAATCCCATGGGCACTATCATATTTAAAAAGGTGTGCTAAGGTTTTGGGGTCGGTCAAATCATTGATTTTTATCAGTTCTATTTCTGGCATAGTAAGTAATCTACGCGCAACCAAACGCCCTATTCTACCAAATCCGTTCATTCCCACACGAACCTTCATGGGAAAAATAAAATTTTTGCGCAAATATACAGC
>WFXK01000006.1 GCA_015490695.1 Bacteroidota bacterium
ACCTAATTCCATAGCTATAGTCGCATCTGACGGGGTTCCTATCCCTGCATCTACAATCACAGGGACTTTAACCATTGCTTTTATTAATTGCAAATTATGTGGGTTTCTAATGCCTAAGCCGCTTCCGATAGGGGCTGCTAAGGGCATTACGGCAGCACAACCTACCTCCTCTAAACGCTTACACAACGCAGGGTCATCACTACAATACGGAAGCACAACAAACCCCTCCTTAACTAACACCTCACATGCCTTGAGCAACTCTATTGGGTCAGGTAACAAGGTTTTATCATCGCTAATTACTTCTACTTTAATCCAATTGGTTTGAAGGGCTTCTCGCGCTAAGTGAGCCGTTAAGATAGCTTCTTTCGCCGTATAACAACCCGCCGTATTCGGCAATAATTGATAATTTTCTAAATCCAATAACGATAAAAAAGTCGCTTGTTTCTGTTGTAAATTCACTCTACGAATGGAAAAAGTGATGATTTCCGTTTGAGAGACTTCTATGCACTCTTTCAGTACCTTTATAGAAGGGTAGTTAGCCGTTCCTAATAAAAGTCGTGAGCGGAAGGTTTTCCCTGCTAATTGCCAAGTATCCATAGCGTTAGCCAAATCGTCCTGTAATGTATCGCAAGGTAGTTTCTTTTTGCGGACGAGTAAAGAGAAGGTCTGTAGGGGCGTATTCTATCAGTTCCCCCATATAGAAAAAAGCGGTTTGGTCGCTAATGCGGGCTGCTTGTTGCATGTTGTGCGTCACAATAACAATAGTGTAGTTCTTTTTTAACTCCGTAATAAGGTTTTCAATCTTTGCTGTGGAAATAGGGTCTAAGGCGGAAGTGGGTTCATCCATGAGTAAAATCACAGGGTCTACCGCTATAGCCCTTGCAATACAAAGCCGCTGTTGTTGTCCCCCAGAAAGCGCTAAGGCAGACTTGTGTAATTGGTCTTTTACTTCATCCCATAAAGCAGCTTTACGTAAACAATCTTCAACTTTATCTGCTATATAAGACTTGTTTCTAATGCCATGGATGCGTAACCCATAAGCAACGTTCTCAAAAATGCTCTTAGGGAAAGGCGTAGGTTTTTGAAATACCATGCCAACGCGTTTCCTTAATTCCACAGGGTCAGCATTAAGCGCATAAATATCTTGTCCTTGAACCTTTACTACTCCCTCTAAACGAAACCCTTCAATTAAATCGTTCATGCGATTAAAAAGGCGTAGAAAAGTAGATTTACCGCAGCCTGAAGGACCAATCAAAGCCGTTACACTCTTTGGTGGAATCTGAATAGAAACATTTTTTAATGCTTGGTGTTCGCCATAAAAGACATTTACGTTTTGAGTTTCCATTTCAAAAACCTCTACGGCGGTTTTTTCTTTCATAGCGATAGCGCAGTAAGTTAGCAATAAGGTTAAAAGAAAGTACGATTGCCATAAGGACTAAAGCGGTGCCGAAGGCAATAGGTTTCCCTTTTTGAAGGTCTGTTCCACTGGTAGCAACAACGTACAAATGATAAGGAAGCGCCATTGTGGGGTCTAATAGCGATGTGGGGATTTTTGGAAGGTAATAAGCGGCAACGGTGAAAAGAATAGGGGCGGTTTCGCCTGCTACCCTTCCAACACTTAAAATGACCCCTGTTAGAATTCTGGGCAAGGCAATAGGAAGTAATACATAAAAAATCGTTTGTAAGCGGGTTGCTCCTAAGGCATAACTGGCTTCCCGCAACGTCATAGGAATAGCTGCAAACGCTTCTTCCGTAGTACGGATAATCACGGGCAAACTTAATAACGCTAAGGTAAGGCTTCCTGCTAAAATAGAGTCACCAAACCCCATAGCAAGCACAAAGAGCGCCATACCAAAGAGTCCAAACACAATAGAAGGAATACCTGCTAAATTGTTGGTCATTAAAGTAATGAAGCGTTTCCAGCGGCTATTCCGTGCAAATTCGCTCATATAAATACCGCTCAATACGCCAATAGGTACAGCAAACACCATACTGAACACCATTAAATATAAGGTTCCTACAATAGCAGGGAGAATTCCCCCTTTTAGCATGCCTTCTTTAGGCACTTGGGTTAAGAACTCCCAGGAAATCACTTGAAGACCGTGATAACATAGAAAGGCGATGATAAAGAGCAATAAACCTATGACACTCAAGGTGATGAGTCTTAGCAGGGCGAACAATAAGCGCTCAGCCATGTTTTTTATGGGCTAAGTAGTCACCAAGTAGGTTGAACAAAGTGGTTATAAGGAAGAGGACGATTCCGATGAAGAAGAGGCTTTGATAGTGGATACCACCTTGCGGTGCTTCGCCTAACTCGGCAGCAATCGTTGCAGAAAGGGTTCGTACAGGTTGTAAAAAAGAGTAAGGAATCACTGCAGCGTTTCCTGTTACCATCAATACTGCCATCGTTTCACCAATAGCTCTTCCAATGCCTAAGATGATTGCAGCAAAAATACCATTTTTTGCTGCGGGGATGACCACCCGTACAATCGTCTGCCATTGATTTGCTCCTAAGGCATAACTGGCATAACGTAAATCCTGCGGCACTGCCCTTAAAGCATCCTCAGCAATACTGATAATCGTAGGTAAACTCATAAGACTCAAGATAATGCTTCCTGCTAAAGCAGTTTCCCCTACTGACAATGAAAAACCTTTTTGAATCCATGGTACAATGACAATCAAACCAAAAAAGCCAAAGACGACGGAAGGGATAGCAGCAAACAATTCTATAAAAAGTTTTATCCATTGCCGCCAACGTTCCGATGCAATTTCTGCTAAATAGATAGCAACAGCTAAACTAATAGGTAGGGCTAAGAAAATAGCACCTGCTGTTGTCCATAAAGTTCCTAAGATTAACGGCAAAATCCCTAAACGAGGAACAGGTGCTAAAGTAGGATACCAATGCCGCCCCAAAAGCAATGAACTTAAAGAATAAGGATAAACCTTCACAATCTTTACTCCTTGAGGTAAATACTGTTTCGGGAACAGCAGTAAAATACCTCTATGGATTTTTACTAAGCTGTCTAAAAAGTGGGGTAATAGCGAAAAATCTTTTCCTAAGCGTTCTAAGTCAGTGAAATGGTGTAGGTTTTCTGGTGAAATTGCAATCACTTCGGCATTAAAGTTTGTTAAAGCGCGCCAAGAGATTTTTTTATCTAATAATTGTGCTAAAATTTCTGGTTGGAGTTCTTCAATAGGGTTTTCTGGGTGGACAGCCACAACATATTGG
>WFXK01000007.1 GCA_015490695.1 Bacteroidota bacterium
GTGTTTGTTTTTAACGCTTGCCTTCGCACAAAACGATACGCTTATAAATCAATGGCTACAACAATTAACCCTTAAGGAACGCATAGGGCAACTTATCTTCATGCCTGCTTATACCGATAAAATCAAAGATAACTTCGCTTATGTAAAGGCTGCTTGTGAGCAAGGGCTCATTGGTGGCATCATCTTCATGAGCGGAACCCCCTACAAACAAGCACTTTACTTTAATCAATTCCAAAAAAGTGCAAAAATCCCTTTGTTAGTTGCTCAAGATGTAGAGTGGGGACTTAAAATGCGTTTGGATTCTACGATTCGTTTTCCTAAGCAAATGGCTTTAGGTGCCATCAGAAACGATTCCTTGATTTATCAATTTGGCAAAGCCTTAGCCCAACAATGCAAAGCCATGGGCATCCATATTTGCTTTGGTCCTGTTTTAGACGTGAACAACAATCCCAAAAACCCTGTGATTAACGACCGTTCGTTTGGTTCAGACCCTCACAAAGTAGCCCAAAAAGGGC
This sequence comes from Bacteroidota bacterium, assembly GCA_015490695.1. GTDB lineage: Bacteria > Bacteroidota > Bacteroidia > SpSt-205 > S141-50 > S141-50. Next base: position 516 of record WFXK01000007.1, read on the forward strand.
TTTTAGTCATCCATGGATTGCAAAACCATGGTGTGGTAGCTGTAGCCAAACACTTTCCTGGGCATGGTGACACCGATATAGACTCCCATACGGGGCTGCCTGTCATCTATCACGATAAAAAAACCTTATGGGAAGTAGACTTGTATCCTTTTCGCCATGCGATTGCTGCGGGAGTACAAGGGATTATGAGTGCTCATATTCATGTTCCTGCGTTAGATAGCGTTCCTAATCGCCCTGCTACCCTCTCTCCCTTCATTATGAAAACCCTTTTAAGAGACTCGCTGCACTTCCAAGGGGTTGTTTTTACCGATGCCTTAAACATGCGCGGTGTGCTCAACTACGCCCCTTTAACCCAAGCCGCTATTGAAGCCCTTAAAGCAGGAAACGACGTACTACTCTTCGTGGAACGCCCTAAACCCTTAGTAGAAGCCCTCGTCCAAGCTGTACTAAATGGGAAAATCCCTATTCAAATCATAGATGAACACGTAAAACGCATCTTAAAACTCAAATATCAACTGGGGCTACTACAACACCCCCCACAACTTTCCTTAGATTCCCTTTATCAACGTCTTTACCATCCACAAATCCAGAAACTAAGTTGGCAACTATATCGTAGCGCTTTGACCTTAGTAAAAAACGAAAGCCACTTCTTACCTATCAAGCACTTATCCAAGGAAAAGATTGCTTATTTGCAAGTCGGCGGAGAGCGCTGGTCACCTTTCTTTTATTATTTAAACACCTACACGCTCATTACTCCTTATTATCTTCCTAAGACCGCCACCCGTTTTGCCATAGACACCCTCATTACCCACTTTCAAAACCACGGCTATACCACCGTCGTTGTTGCGTTCATGCAATTAAGTCGCTATGCCCATAAACGTTACGGGATTACTAAAAGCATGGAATATTTGACACATAAGTTGCAACATCCTTCTTTCCATAGTGTTTTAGTGCTTTTTGGCAATCCTTATGCGTTGGATTTTTTATCGTTACCTGAGGCGGTTTTAGTCACGTACGAGGAGCGGGACATCACACAGCGTGCTGCAGCAGAAGCCATCTTCGGTGGCTACTTCCCCGACGCCACTTTACCTGTCCAACTTAATAAACACCCCTATAAAGGTGCTATTAGCTATCCAACCGTGCGACGATGGCGCCTTGCCTACCCAGAAGAACTCAACATGGATAAAAAAGCCTTTGAAAAAATAGATACGCTTCTTACCAATACCATCTTAGGAAAAGCAGCCCCCTGTGTAGCACTATTAGTCCTCAAAGACAACGCTTTAGTCTACCATAAAGCCTATGGCTACTTAACCTACGATAGTACCCAAAAACTACAATTACACCGCCATAGCTTTGACTTAGCCTCCATCACTAAGGTCTTAGCAACCACCTTAGCCATCATGAAATTATATGAAGAGGGAAAATTGCTTTTATATCATCCTATCAAGAGGTATTTACCTGAAACCAACGGATTGCCCATAGGGGAACTACGCATCAGCGAACTGCTTTTACACCGCAGTGGTCTGCCTGCATGGTATCCTTATTGGAAACGGGCTTTACGAGTAGATACACTGTACCAAAACGATTCTACTTTCGTTATTCGGCGTTGGTTAAGCACCACACCTTCTGACACCTATGCTATACGTATTGGAGAAAACCTTTATCTTCATCGCGCTTTTCCCGATAGTATGTGGTATTGGATTATTCATCTTCAACCCCGCTCTAAAAAACGCCAAGTATACAGCGACTTTAATATGATTATCTTAGGAAAAATTGTAGAACGCATTACAAAGAAAGACCTTTATACGTACGTTAAAGAGACCTTTTATGAGCCGATGGGGTTGCGTTCTTTGTGTTTTAATCCTTGGGCAGAAACCCATTATCCTTATGAGCCTGTTCCTTCTACGTTTGATTTAAGTCCTTATCGGGGAGTCGTTAAGGGGTTTGTTAATGATGATAATGCTGCCATGATGGGTGGGATTGCAGGACACGCCGGCCTTTTTGGAAACATCTACGACATTGCTAAATTACTTACGATGCTAATGAATGGCGGCGTTTACGAAGGAAAACGCTATTTAGAAGCAGAAACCATTGCATTGTTTACACGACGTTACGGAAGGCGTTTTAGAAGGGGATTAGGATGGGATAAGCCTGAAACCCGTAAAAGACTGCCTTCGCCCACCTCTCGCTTTGCCTCTGAAGAAGCCTTCGGACACTTAGGCTTCACAGGAACCGCCATCTGGGTAGACCCCAAATACCAACTTATCTACATCCTCCTAAGCAACCGAACCTACCCGTCAGAAAACAATAAGAAATTTATCCAATGGAATATCCGTACCCGTGTCTTAGATTTAATCTATCAAAGTTTTTTGAAACATGTCTGAATTACGTTGGATAAACGTTGCAGGTGCTGCCCTGAATCAAACTCCCTTAGACTGGGAAGGCAACTCCCAAAACATCTTAAAAGCCATACAACAAGCCCAAGAAAATCACATTCAACTGCTATGCCTACCTGAATTATGTATTACAGGCTATGGCTGTGAAGACATGTTCTTTGCCCAATACGTAACAGACTTTGCTATGGAAATCCTTCTGGAATTGCTACCTAAAACGAAAAACATTGTGGTTGCTGTAGGTTTACCCGTTACTTTTGAAAACAGTATTTACAACGCTGTGGCTTTATTATCCGATGGCAAACTTTTAGGGATTGTTGCAAAACAGGATTTAGCAGGCTATGGTATCCATTACGAACCCAGATGGTTTAAACGATGGTATCCGGGAAAAGCCTGTATGCTGCGATGGAAAAACTTGCAAATCCCTTTTGGTGACCTTATTTTTTCTATTGATGGCATCCGCATCGGGATTGAAATCTGTGAGGATGCTTGGAGTGGACAACGTCCCGCACAAAAACATTATCAAAACAATGTAGACATCATCCTCAACCCCAGTGCCTCCCACTTCGCCTTCGGAAAAAGCGAAACCAGAAAAATCTTAGTCCAAGAATCTTCAAGGGCTTATAACTGCGTTTATGTTTATACCAATTTAGTTGGCAACGAAGCAGGGAGAATCATTTACGATGGAGAAATCTTAATCGCCCAACAAGGAAAATTATTAGCACAAAACCAACGATTTTCTTTCCAAGAGGTCCAACTTTGTGCTGCTACCGCTTCTATAGATGCCTTAAAAAGAAAAAAGCGAAAAGCTTTTAACTTTTTACCTGAGTGTCCAAGTAACCTTATTGAAGAGAGCAACTTTTGTTTTTCTTCTCCGAAACGTTTTTATCCGCCGCAGTCGGATTTTAAAACGCTCTCCAAGGAAGAGGAGTTTTATTTTGCAGAGTGCATTGGTTTGTTTGATTACATGCGAAAGAGCAGAAGTCGTGGCTTTGTGATTTCCATGTCTGGGGGTGCAGACTCTTCTGCATGTACGATTTTAGCCGTACATAGTTTTATTCAAGCGTGGAAGCAATTGGGAAAAGAAGTGCTATTACAAAAGATTGGTTATTGGGGTTTGGATGCTGCTATTACCTTAGAGGCGTTAATAAAAGAGGGGGTTTGGGGGGTTTATCAGTCTACGGCAAATAGTAGCAAGGCAACACTTGAGAGCGCTTCGGCGTTAGCCAAGCAATTAGGCATTACATTTTTACATTGGGATGTTGAGCCGATTGTTCAGCACTATGTTCGTTTAGTGTCTTCGCAATGGAGGCGTGCTTTATCGTGGGAGGAGGATGATATTGCCCTGCAGAACATTCAGGCGCGGGTGCGAGCACCATCGGTATGGTTATTAGCGAACTTACAGGGGGCATTGCTATTAAGTACCAGCAACCGCAGCGAAGCCGCTGTAGGCTATGCAACCATGGATGGCGACACCGCAGGCGGATTAGCACCCATCGCAGGCATAGACAAAGCCTTCCTACTACAATGGCTACAATGGGCAAAAGAAACATTGAATTTAAGTGCTTTAGAAAAGGTATTACGCTTAAAACCTACGGCGGAGCTACGACCGCCTGAAGCACAACAAAGCGACGAAGCCGATTTAATGCCTTACCCGCTTTTAGATAAAATAGAACGGGCAGCAATCCATCAACACTTAGCACCGCATGAAGTGTTGCAATGGCTCCAACAACAAAACCTTGAACGCTCATCAAAATTGCCCCATTATATTGCAAAATTTTTCCAATTATGGGCACGTAATCAATGGAAGCGGGAACGC
>WFXK01000008.1 GCA_015490695.1 Bacteroidota bacterium
CCTTAAAAACTATATACAAGCCCACGTTGCACATTTTTGAATAACTATCTATTACAGGGTCTCTTTTCTTAGGGCATTCACAACTCCAGAGGAGAATGGTAAGTCCTGTAATCCAACGCATCTTTATTTAGTTAAAATAAAGTAAGGGCGATCTTTAGTATAGGTAAACGAGGATACCACCTCCCAGACACCTTGATGCTTACGATAAAGCGCACGAAGGTTAATTATGTAATTCCTTATACAATGACTCACAAATTCCCCTCTCTCAGCTTCTAATCTTAATGTGTCTTCACTATACTTCCCTAAGTATGACAAATAAAATTTATAACTAAACAATCTTTTGTTCTGATAGTAAAATACTTTCTTTGCTTTATCGCAAAAATCGGAACCCAAGAAATCTATTTTAATTCCTTGTAGGCTAGTATCTTCTCTTATACCCATTTGTATCCCTCCTTCTCCATAAACGAAGATAGAATCTGCACGTAATATCCCTTTTTGGATAAGGTTTTCTCCCGTTGTAGCGTCTATAAAACGTATATATAATCCTTTCCCAAAACATTTGTCAAGCATATTAATACGAGGGCAGTAATCGGGAACACACTCGGAAACCCCAGAGAAAAACAATAAAATTACCACAGCGAACCAATAATGATTAAAAAGCGTTCTTTTTCTCAATGCTTGTTGCAATAGGCTACGGCTTCTTTTTAACGCTTTATAGAAATGGAGCATCTTGCTTTTTGCGTTTAAGTTGTGAAGTGGCATAAGGGTGTTATTTTTGAGAAGACAGTTTCCTCATTTCCAAACGCAATTGCTTCAGTTCCTTATTAAGGCGTTCTATTTCTTTTTGTTGTTGAAGAATGTAAAGGGTTAACTCTTCTATTTTCTTCAACAACAATGCATTCATGGCACCTACGTCTATCCCTTCTTTTTGAATGGTTTCTTTTGTAGGTATCTCAGGTAGATGTTTATAGGTCTTAATGAAGTTTTCTAAACTATCTAAAGGCATTAAAGGGTAGTCTTTTTCAAAGACCTCATCGGGCCAAAAGGGTTGTTTTAGCACCCTACAGCGTTCCATAATCGCCCAGCCTTCTACGGCTAAGTTATACGGCGCAGCCCCTGCGGCATTCCATACATCGCCTATTGCTAATTTCCCAGGAACCTTAACTATAGTATTGCCTCCCCCTAAGGTAATGGGTTTTTGAGTGGTATAGTTAATCAACAAACTACCACTGCCTCCATATTCTATAAAACCATCATAACCATTATAACCTATTGCTATGCCATTGATATAAGCGTTACCTCCGACTCCTAACTTATAACCTGCCATATTAGGTAAACTGGCTGCATTGCCCACTATCAATTGCCCAGGAACCCCTACCATACTACTGCTATTGCCCAGTCCAATATTCCGTCCACTATAATAGTTAAACAACAACGCCTCTCCCTGTTTATCAGAAAAAAATTCTATTAAACCATTTGCTCCATCGTAGCCAATCCGTATATAGCGTTTTGTACTGTTTAGAGCACTAAAACGAGCATCACCACGAACATCTAAGGTCAAACGGCTTGGTGTTTCATAATCACTACCAATAAGATTCTGACAAATCCCAACTCGTCCATCCCATCTCACAAATATCCCCTGATAGCCGTTCCCAGGCAAACTAAACTTCTTACCTTCTGCCATAAATACAGGATAGTGGGGATTATTCGCATATACATGTAAACGTGCCCAAGGAGAACATACCCCTATCCCCACCTTGCCCTCCTCAACAGGTAAATGAATCGTCATCGTCGTATCTATCTGATTCAAAGTCATATTTGCAATACCATGAAACCAATTATTACTCATCGGAAAAAGTGTATGGAAGAATCCAAGAAAGCATTACCTGTGGTAAGCCACTCTTCTTCGGGCTTGTTCTTTTTTTTAGCCAAGGGAACCATGCCAACATTCTGAGCAAAAAGACTACTGAGACTGAAAAGATAGAAGCTTACCAGTAGAAAAC
>WFXK01000009.1 GCA_015490695.1 Bacteroidota bacterium
AAATAGCGTTTTTTGAAGCGCCTTAAACGCTGGCGAATCTCTTGGGGAAGCATAACAAAAGCGAAGTTATAAAATTTTTTCGCTACTTTTGTTGCTATGCGGTGGAGCGTCTTACTCTTTCTGTGCTGCTGCTACGCCCACGAACTTTATGTAGAAGTCTACGCTTATGATAACAAACCCGTTTCGTATTGCCGTGTAGAAATCCCTTATGTTATTCAAAGAGAGACCAAAGGCAATCAAGTTCATTTTTCGCTGTCTTACCCAGGGGTTTATGATCTTCATGTCGCAGCGCCTTTCCATAAAGATACCACGTTCCCCGTCTTCATTTTTGAAGACCAATGTTCTATTGCAGTGTATTTGCGTCCTATCCAACCTTATTTTTTCGGAGAAAACCCAAGAGTGATAGGAGACTTTAACAATTTTGAATTTTATTCTGCTAAACCCATGGAGAAAGTCAAAGAAGGGTTATATAAAGTGCGGTTACCTGTTAAAAATGATACGTTGCGCTATCAAATCCTTGCTGGTGTAGATGGAAAAATGCGCAGTTTTAATGGTACACAACAACAGGCTTATGAATTTGACGGAAGCGATTTTATCTCCATACTTGTTTCAAAAGAAGATTCTTTAACCATTTTCTTTGATGTTTCTCAATATCCTAAGGGGGATTTTGAGGGTAGGGTCGTGGCGTTAAATGAGCGCTATGTGCCCTATTTAAATTATTTAAATAAGGTAGCGCGCTTGGAAGAGCAATTTCGCTTGCGTTGGCTTTATCTTCATGCCCCGCAAGTATTAAGTGATGAAGAACGGCAAAAGGTTCAAGAGGTAAAAGATTGCATGGAAGTTGCACAGGACAAAGATGCCACTTTACGCTTGTTTAAAAACGCTTATGCCTTTGGACTTTCTGCTTCTATGAAATCCGTATGTGATTTAACTCCGTTCATTCAAGTTTTAAAGCCTTATTGTTCTCCCAAACATTGGATTTGGAGCATTTTAATTCGGTTTCCTGAGGGTTGTGAGCAGTTGTTGGCAGCTTGTCAGCAAGATTACGGAAGTTTATGGAAGGCGCATCCTATGACGGCTGTCCGCCGTAAAGCCCTTTGGTTGTATATTGACCAATGTTATTACCGAGGCGATACTGCGAAAGTAAAAGCATTGTTTGCTTATAAAGATTCTTTAGAAGAAGATTGGCAAAGGGCGTATTTAGAGCGGTATTATAATCCTTCGTTTAAGTTAGCTGTTGGTAAACCTGTGCCCGCTTTTGAAATCCGTTCCTTGGATGGAAAAACAATTTACACCCCTGACTACTTTAAAGGAAAATATCTTTTAATAGACTTTTGGGCTACGTGGTGCGGTCCTTGTAGAAAAGAGTTGCCTTATTTAGAAGCGGCTTATGCGCTTTTTAAAGATAAAAACTTTACGATTTTAAGTATTTCTTTGGATAGAGACACCTCTTATATAACGAAGTGGTTAAAAGAAAGTGGTTTTCGTATGCCGTGGCATCATGCTTGGGCAAAAAAACGATTTCATAGCGATATAGCTAAGACGTTCTCCCTTGCATGGATACCAGAGCCGATTTTAGTAGACCCTACGGGCAGAATCCTTGCATTGTCTCCACGGTTGCGGCGGGAAGCGTTGTTAAAGACGTTAATGCAGATGGTTAAATGATTTTGTTTTTCCTTCATGGTGAAGAGAATAGGCTGAGGTTTTTGTAATTTTGTCGTACGAGAGCACATGAAATTAATACTTTGTCAATAATGGGAGGCGTAAAAGAGAATATGATAGTATTTGGTGATGCTCAAAATATGAAAGAATTAGCAGATAATAGTATTCATTTAGTAGTAACTTCACCGCCTTATTTTAATGCTCCTTTTGATTATCCAGATTTATTTAAAAGTTATGATGAGTTTTTAACGTTAATAAGCAATGTTGCAAAAGAGCTAAAGCGTGTATTAGCCAAAGGGAGGGTTGCTGCTTTTGTTGTTGATGATACTTTAATCAAAAGAAGGAAATACCCTGTCGTTGCAGATATTACTAAAATATTTATTGAAGAGGGTTTTAGATATAGAGAGAGGATAGTTTGGATTAAACCTGAAGGATATATTAGAATAAGTAGGCGCAGTGGGGTTTTACTGCAGCACCCTTATCCAATGTACTATTATCCGGATAATCTTCAGGAGTCTATTTTAATATTTCAGAATGGGGAATTTGACTATAAGAGTGTTTCTAAGGAGTTAAGGGAACGTTCAAAGATTGATATTGGAGAATATCAAAAAGAGAAATGGTATCTTAATGTATGGCAGATTACAAATGTCTTGCCTGTTAACAATAGATTGGAAAGAGGGATAGCGGCGTTTCCTGAAGAAATACCCTATAGGCTGATAAAATTATTCTCGTACAAAGGAGAGACGGTTTTAGACCCGTTTATGGGTTCAGGGACAACGTTGAAAGTAGCGGTTAACTTAGAAAGAAAGGCAGTAGGCTATGAGATAGATATTGAACTCTTAGACATTGTAAAAAAGAAGTTAGAAATAGGTCAACCTGTTTTAATTGGAAATAATTCAGAGTTTAGGATAATTATCAGAGAAGATATTAAACATTTGAGAACACAGCTTCAAGAGAGGATAGCAAAAAATAGAAGAAAGGGGAGGTGACGTATGGAAATTTACGGAGAGATAAAAGGAATAAAGTATAAACCTTTTCTGTGTAAATCTTTAAGGGTTTATGATGTTAGTGAGTTGGATAAAGCGTTGTTAGAAAGGGCAAGTTTTATCTTGAAGGTTAATAAAAAGAATAAGATTGCAGTAAGTTGGTGGGTGTCTCCAAAAAGAACTAGGTCCTACCCTTATGCAAGGGTTTATGACACCTTGAGTTTTGCAGGAAAAAAAGTTACAATAATCCCTATAATAAAAGATGAAGGCAAGGATGGCGATAGAGATTTCCTTCAGTGGGATACTATTTCACTAATGAGCTTATTAGGGGTTTATGTAATTGTAGGTTATTATGTAAAGGCGGAAAAAAATCCAAAGTATGTAAACAAAATTACAAATCAGAAATTTGATGTGAAGCACATAAAGAATAAGATTCAGAATCTTTTATCCTATCAATCAGATGCTTTGCATTGGAACTTGGAGCAAATAGATAATATTCCAAAGATGGCGGAGAAGGCTTTTAGGGCTTATAAAAGGATAGCTAAGGATTTGAAGGTTGAGATGCACTCATTTGATTCTGCACGGCGGAGAATTGAAGCACTGCACCGGGGTAAGACAAAGTTTATGCAACTATCTCGCGAGCATGCTCGCAAAGCACAAATAAGAGAAAGTACAACGATGCAGCCAAAAGAATATCTAACAGGTAATAAGGCTATGATAACTATTAAGAATTATTTAGGTGGATGCTACTTTTTTACATGTGACGAAGTGGAAGTCCATAGAAATAAACTGTATCTCGTTGAAGGGAAACACACACGAACTGGAATACTACCATCACAAGGAGACATAAAAGATGGTTTAATAAAAATGATTCTTTTCACAAACCTTGAGAAGGTTACTGTAGGTAAGCGAAAGTATAAACCGATACCAGTTTTAAAGTTAACAGCACGAAGAGCTTTTAAGTAAAACCCAAGTTTCTTTGTTTAATTTGTTAAAAAAAGAAGCAAAACATAACGGTTTTAGGATTAAGATAAATGATAGATTTATCCTATAATAGCCTTTTGGGCTACATGGTGCGGTCCTTGTAGAAAAGAGTTGCCTTATTTAGAAGCGGCTTATGCGCTTTTTAAAGATAAAAACTT
>WFXK01000010.1 GCA_015490695.1 Bacteroidota bacterium
ACTACTTCTGTTTCAGGGTCTTCATTGAAAAGCGCTAAAATATCTTTGTGAGTAGACCCTACAATAGGGTCGCCTCCAATCCCTACACAAGTAGATTGTCCCAACCCCTGCTTCGTTACTTGGTCTACCGCCTCATACGTCAACGTCCCCGAACGACTCACAATCCCAACATTCCCTCTTCGGTGAATAAACCCAGGCATAATCCCTAATTTACATTCCCCGGGCGTAATAACCCCAGGGCAGTTAGGACCAATCATGCGCACCTTAGGATTCGCATCTAAAGCGGCTTTTACCGTTACCATATCCCTTACTGGAATACCTTCTGTGATGGTTACAATCAGTTCTATACCTGCGTCTATGGCTTCTAAGATAGCATCAGCGGCAAAAGCAGGAGGAACGAAAATAATAGAAGCATTGGCGCCCGTTTCTTTGACAGCAGCTTCTACGGTATTAAACACAGGGCGCTCTAAATGTTTTGTGCCTCCTTTCCCAGGAGTAACGCCCGCAACAATCTGAGTGCCATAAGCAATCATTTGCTGTGAATGGAATGTTGCTTCTCTACCTGTAAAGCCTTGAACGACTACTCTCGTAGACTTATTCACTAATATACTCATAAGCGCTGATGAAAAACTTGAGGGCGAAAGTAGCAAAAAAATTGGGAATTATAACACAGGAATCCTAAATTTGCCTACGGAAAAGCACCACAACAATGCCCAAAAAAGTGATTGTCTGTATAGACGACGAAAAAATGGTTTTGAACTCCTTAATGGGGCAACTCAATAATGCTTTCGGAAATAAATACATCTGTGAATTTTTTGAAAGCACAGAAGAAGCAGAAGAGTTCATAGATGAAATGTTTGCCGAAGGCGAAACCGTAGATTTAATCATTTGCGACTGGCTAATGCCCGGTATTAAAGGCGATGAATTTTTAATCCGAGTCCATAAACGTTTCCCTAATATTGCTATGATTATGCTTTCTGGGCAAGCCGACGAAGCCTCGGTAGAACGAGCAAAAAAAGAAGCCAACTTATTTAAATTCATTCCTAAGCCATGGGACAAAGATGAATTGATTCAAGCGATTGAAGAAGCCCTAAGCCAGCAAAAACCACAAAATGCATAAATACATAAGAATTATAGATTTCGGTTCTCAATACACGCAACTAATTGCACGACGTATTCGTTCATTAAATGTTTATTGTGAAATCGTCCCTTACACGAAAGCAACGGAAAAATTAGATAATACTATTCAAGCTATTGTGTTATCAGGCGGTCCTGCTTCTGTTTTAGATGCTAATGCCCCTTCTATTCCATTAACTTTTTTAGAAAACTACCCTGTACTGGCTATTTGTTATGGGGCTCAATGGATTGCTCATCAACTTGGTGGAAAAGTCCTCCAAGCACAAAAAAGAGAATATGGTAAAGCGCTGCTACACAAAACCCAGTCTCACCCTTTGTGGAAAAATATAGATTTCCCCACAATTGTGTGGATGAGCCACGCTGATTCTATCATTGAATTACCAGAAAACGCCTATGTGATTGCCAACACCGACGATATTCCTATTGCTGCTTTCGCTTTTAAAGACCGCCCATGGATAGGTGTTCAATTCCATCCAGAAGTATCTCATAGCGAACAAGGACTAAAAATTTTAGAAAACTTTCTTGATTTTGCTCAATGTGATCGAGACTGGACCCCCGAACACTTTATTGAAACAACTATAACAGCTATCCGTTCTCAAGTAAAAGCGAATGAACAAGCAATTTGTGCACTTTCAGGTGGTGTAGACTCTACAGTTGCAGCGACCTTAGTTCAAAAAGCTATTGGAAACCGATTAAAAACGGTCTTCATTAACACAGGACTATTAAGAAAACAAGAAGTAGAAAGCGTTCTTAAACACTACCATGAAATAGGACTAAACCCCCACGTTATAGACGCTTCTGAACAATTCTTTTCTATTTTAAAAGGAATTACAGACCCTGAAGAAAAACGAAAACGAATTGGAAAATTGTTTATTGACCTCTTCCATCATTATGCCAAGATGCTTCCTAATGTTCATTATTTAGTTCAGGGGACGATTTATCCTGATGTTATAGAAAGCACTTCTGTAGCAGGACCTTCTGCAACGATTAAATCCCATCACAATGTTGGTGGATTACCAGAAAAGTTACCTTTTGAATTGATTGAACCATTGCGCATGTTATTTAAGGACGAGGTAAGAGAAGTGGGCAAAGCGCTAGGGATTCCTAAGCATCTTTTAATGCGACATCCTTTTCCTGGTCCTGGTTTAGCTATTCGGATTATTGGAGAAGTAACACCAGCGCGGGTTCAGTTACTACAGGAAGCAGATGCTATTTTTATTCAAACCTTAAGGGAAACAGGGTGGTACGATAAGGTATGGCAGGCTTTTGCGGTGTTGTTGCCTGTTAAAAGCGTTGGTGTGATGGGAGACCAACGTACTTATGAACACGTTATTGCTTTAAGAGCGGTGTATAGTCAAGATGGAATGACGGCAGATTGGGCAAAACTCCCTTATGAACTCCTTGAACGAGTCGCTAATAAAATCATCAATCAAGTAAAAGGGATAAATCGTGTGGTTTATGACATCAGCACTAAACCGCCCGCAACCATTGAATGGGAATAAAATCCTTTTTTGCTTAGCATTTTTCTTAACCCTCGGAGCACAATCCATTAAAACCGTAGAAAAATGGTTTCATAAAGGACTGGATAAATTCCACCAAAAAGCCTTCTTGGGTGCTAATGCGTATTTTGAAAAAATCATTCCTCTACAGCGCTATCCACAATATGCCGAAGCCAGTCTCTATATGAGTGGTCTGTGTTTCTATTATGCAAAGCAGTTTGATAAAGCTGTAGAACGCTTTCAACAATTGCTTGGTCGTTATCCCCAATCTACTTATTTCCCTTGGGCGCAATACCACAAAGGACTATCGTTATTGGAGATCCCTGGCAAAAAAGAAAGTGGTTATTACGTGTTGCGTGTGCTTTATCAAGAAAGTAAAGACCTCTCTTTACAACAACGCATTGCTAATACCTTACAATATTACCTTTATCGCAAAGAGCCTATTACGTTTCTACTGCAGTATCGTCACAAAGCTCAGGGGATTGTACGGAAATTTGTCTATGAAGCCCTGATTTATCGCTATTACAGGGCTAAGGACTACCGCCGTTGCTGGGAGTACTTAAAAGAAGCCCAACAAAAAAACATTCAAAGTGAGCATTTAGCTACAATCCAACAACAACTAAAACCCAAACCAAAGGCTTACAAAAAAACATTTATAAAAGATACTTTGCGCATCGTTTTCATTTTACCTTTTTCATTTCACCCCGGAGTTAATCCTTCGCAGGAGCAATTTTTAAAAGTTGGACAACAATACTTTTATCTTCCTGCCATTGATTATTTTCAAGGGGTGCTCTTAGGTATAGAGGAGGCACAACCCAAGGTAGTGATTGAAGTACATGCTTTTAACAGCGAAAGGGATGCCCTTGCTATGGAACGTCTTTTAAAAAAAGTTGCAACGCTAAAACCCCATTTAGTTATCGGAGATTTTAGTTATAAAGTCAGTAAACAAATAGCAGAGTATGCTCAACGTTATGGTTGGCTGCATATTGTACCGCTTTCTATGCGTTATGAACTAACTTCTTACGCCAATACCTTTTTGCAAAATCCCAGTGCCGTAACTCAAGGAAGAGCATTAGTAAAGTTAGCTATTGATAATCAGCAATTAAGAAAGGTTTATCTCTGCGTACAAGAGGGGAAAATCAATGAACAATTATTAAAGGGTACGCAAGAGCAATTAGACAGCTATCGCAACATTGCCCCCTACTATGAAATCCGATTTGTCCCTAAAAACGCCCTTAGTGAAGACCGACAAACCTTAGAACAAATGGTTCAAAAGATTTACCAACAACAATTCCAAGGGTTATTTGTATTTATACAACATTTTAGTACGGCAAACTTCATTATTAATCGTTTAGCTCAATTAGATACTTTCAGTTTCACGGGTATTTTAGGGCATCCACAATGGTTTTTCCATAAAGATTTAGATAGAAAAATTCTTTATGACCATCGTGCTGTGATTCCTTGTTTTTACTATCCAACGAACGATACGGTTGCTTTTAAGCATTTGCGTGGTTTATTACGTCGTCGTTTTCATATTGTTTGGCCCTCGTACTATTGGGTTCACGGTTATGATTTGGGGCGTGTGCTTATGCAACCATGGCACCAACGACACCTTTGGAAACAACCTAAAGATTGGATAGCCGCTATTGAAACCTTCAAAGGCATTGCTCAAAACTATTACTGGGGGCAAAACCATGATAATCAATCCGTTGCTTTTCTATTATTCCAACCCATTGGTTTCCGACGCATCTATTTATGGA
>WFXK01000011.1 GCA_015490695.1 Bacteroidota bacterium
GCCTTAATCTTAGACGCGCCCTATACTATTAAAATAAAAAAGGTGCTATTAGACAATCAAACCATCCATTTCAAACAAGACAGTTTCCATCTTTATTGCTATTTTCCTATCCCTTTGCATCCCCACTCTAAACACACTTTAATCATTGACTATGAAGCCACACCTCATAAAGGGATTTATTTCATCGGCTGGAACTACCCACAAGCCAAAAGAAAACAAATATGGACACAAGGACAAGCCATAGACAACCGTTATTGGATTCCTATGTACGATGGACAAAACGATAAAATCACAACAGAAACCATCATCACGTTTGATAGCAGCTATCAAGTGCTTTCTAATGGAACTTTGTTAGAAGTCATTAACAATGGAGACGGAACGAAAACTTGGCATTACAAAATGCAGCATCCCCACGCTCCCTATTTGATTATGCTGGCTATTGGGAAATACCGCATTAAACGAACGCGCTCTTCCAGCGGCGTCCCTATGCAACTATGGTATTACCCTGACCATGAAGCCATTGTGCCGTATATCTATGAAGATAGTGAAAAAATTATGGACTTCTTAGAGCAAGAAATCGGTATTCCCTACCCATGGGAATCTTATTCGCAAGTTCCTGTACAAGATTTTCTTTACGGAGCGATGGAAAACACTACTGCAACCATCTTTGGCGACTTCTTTTGTGTGGATTCCATTGCCTATAATGATAGGAATTACATCAGTGTTAATGCTCATGAGTTAACGCATCAGTGGTTTGGCGATTATGTTACAGCACGAAGTTTAAAACATCATTGGTTGCAAGAAAGTTTTGCTACGTATTACGCAGCACTTTACATAAGACACAAGTACGGAGATGATGAGTTTCGTTGGCGTATGCGCCAAAGCACCTTACAAGCTATAAAAGCCTTAAAGCAAGATGTTAAGCCCGTAGCACACAGCCAAGCAGGAAGTATACGACACTACCCACAAGGCGCAAGAGTACTGGATATGCTCCGCTACGTCGTAGGTGATAGCGCATTTAGAAAAGCGATTCAATACTACTTAAAAAAACACCCCTACGACTTAGTAGACTCTGAAGACCTATGGGAAGCCTTTTATGCTGTTACAGGAAAACCCCTCTTATGGTTCTGGGAACAATGGATTTACCACAACGGAATCCCCCACTATAAAGTCCAATTTCAAGTCATTAAAAAAGAAGGCCAACCCTATGGTGTCTTTTATATCCAACAAATCCAAAAGACAACTCCTTTAACTCCTTTATTTAAAATGCCTGTACAATTAGAAATTCACTACGAAAATGGCGGATATACCCAAGTTGAACAATGGATAGAGGAACAAAGTGAAGTGGTATGGGTGCCCTTAGAGAGCGAAGCAATTGCCTATGTGCTTTTTGACCCCAATGACCGTATTATGAAACAAATCACTTTTCCAAAGCCTTATCGTTACTTAGCCAATCAATTGCTCTATGCTCGTCATGCTATAGACCGCTACGATGCAGCCGTTGCACTGCGAACTTATCCGTTAAGTCAAAAAAAAGACCTATTACTAAAAGCCTTAAAAAAAGAACCTTTCTTCGCCGTTCAAGCCGAACTTTTAGCTCAATTAGCTAAAGACAAAGAGCCATCAACTACGAAAATCGTCCATGATTACGTTATAAAAGCCGATGTGCGCGTTCAAAAACACTTTGTTCAACAATTTCCTTTTGTTCCCCAACGTTATAAAACAACTTTTGAAGTATTATTACAACAAAGACGGTCGTATGAGTTAATAAAAACAGTTTTTGAAAAGCTTTGCGACACGTATCCACCGGAAATTCGGCGCTATATTCAATGGATTAAAGACGTTGAAGGCTTTGTTGGGAAAAATGTTAAAATCACTGTTTTGCTGTATCGCTACCTTTATTTAAAAGATAAAAAAAGTTTAGCAGCATTAAAAGGTTATACATCACCGTGGCAGGAATTTCGTACAAGGATGAACGCTATTCAAGCCTTAGAAAAAGCCTATTATTTAGATAGGTCCTATTGTAAACACCTTATTGCGGCACTTTTTTATCCTAATCCGCGATTAGCCAATGTAGCGGGAGCAGCCTTAAAAGCTTATTGGAAAAATCCTTATTACAAACATTTAATTTACAACGAATTAAAAGCTATGCCGAAACCACAACCTTATCAAATAGCACGATTAAAAACCTACTTAGGAGCGGCTTTTGTTGAAACATTATGGAAGTAAAAAAAATCATTGTAGGTATTACAGGAGCAAGCGGAAGCATCTATGCCCAACGGCTTTTATCTTATTTGAAAACTTACAAAGAAGTTGAAGTCGTTTTGGTCATTACTGAAGCGGGTGAGCAGGTATGGCAGTGGGAGTTACGAACGAAGCCGCCTAAGGAATTTAAGCGTTTTCATAATCAAAATTTTTTTGCTCCTATTGCTTCGGGGTCGGCTAACTATGATGCGATGGTTATTATTCCTGCTTCTATGGGGACGATTGCTCGGATTGCCCAAGGGGTTTCTACAAACCTATTACTAAGGGCTGCCGATGTGATGTTAAAAGAACAAAAGCGTTTGATTGTCGTTTTCCGAGAAGCCCCACTAAGTGTTGTTCATTTAGAGAACTTATTACGTTTAGCTCGGATGGGGGTTTTAATCATACCTGCCGCCCCTGCCTTTTACTTCCACCCAAAAACCATAGAAGAAGCGGTAGACACCATCGTAACAAAAGTCTTAGACCATTTAGGACTGCCCCATCAA
>WFXK01000012.1 GCA_015490695.1 Bacteroidota bacterium
GATATATCGTTTTAGCTATTAGGACGAACTATTGGGTTTTGAGTCTTTCAGTTATAAGTTTTATTGATTGTTTGCAGTTCGTTTTAATTGGCTTTCTTTCCATACGGCGAACAGCACAGGTACGACGAACATGGTCATGATTTGAATTAACATGCCGCCGAAGGTAGGTAGGGCAATTGGCATCATTACTTCACTACCTTTTCCTTGGGAGGTTAACACAGGTAGCAGGGCGATGATAGCACAAGCAGCAGTCATCATTGCAGGGCGAACCCTGCGTTTACCTGCGGTCAAAATCGCCTCTTGAATCTCTTCTTTGGTTTTCGGATGTCGCTCATCAAAAACCTGATGAATGTACGTTCCCATAATCACCCCATCATCCGTGGCAATACCAAACAAAGAAAGAAATCCAACCCATACAGCAACACTTAAATGCACTGTCCCCATCTGAAAAAGCGTTCTAATAGGAACACCAGCAATTTCAAAATTCATAAACCAAGGTTGTCCATAAAGCCAAATGATTAAAAACCCACCTGAGAGCGCAACAAAAACCCCAGAAAAGTGAATCATAGAAGCTGTAATCGTACCAAACTGCAAATAGATAATCAAAAAGACAATGATAAGACTCAAAGGAATAATGATGGCTAAGCGCTTTGCAGCCCGCAATTGATTTTCATAATTCCCCGTAAACCGATAATGAACCCCCTTAGGAATTTTCAATTGCCCATTTTCAATAAGGTGTTGCAAGTACTTTTGTGCATTTCGTACGACTTCCACTTCTGCATAGCCGGGTTTTTTATCAAACACCACATAGCCAACTAAGAAGCCATCTTCACTTTTGATATTTTGCGGTCCTGGTTCATAGCGGATATCGGCTAATTGTCCTAAAGGGACGTAAATACCTTGTGGGGTAGGGATAAGGAATTGTTTTAGGGCTTCGGGGGTTTCTCGGTAGTCCCGAGCATAACGAACCCTTATAGGGAAACGCTCTCTGCCTTCTACACTCGTTGTTAAAGGAACGCCCCCTAAAGCCGTGCTTAAATACCGCTGTACTTCTACCACTGTCAAACCATAACGGGCTAATTCACGACGTTTTAAATCAATAATTAAATAAGGTTTTCCAACTAAGCGGTCCGCAAACACCGAAGCAGGCTCTACCCCCTCTACTTTCTTTAAGGCTTTTTCTATTTCTAAGCCAAATTGCTCTATGGTTTTTAAGTCAGGACCAAAAATCTTCATTCCCATAGAAGCACGCATCCCTGTTTGCAACATGATTAAACGAGTCTGAATAGGTTGTAACTTCGGTGCTGTTGTAAGCCCTGGATGCTGTGCCCTTTTAACAATCTCTTTCCAAATATCGTCAGGTGTACGAATATGAGGGCGCCATTGACGAAAATATTGCCCATTGTCATCAGGAATTAAAGAATCTTTTGGAATGATACGAAATCCATCTTTTTCAGGATGATAGGTAGAACCATCTATTAACACATAAGCCCCATCGTCATTGACCTTAAAACGCATCCTGCGCCCTAAGGAGTCTAAAATGTACTCGGGACGATATTGAATAATGTTTTCAAACATAAAAATCGGTGCAGGGTCTAAGGCGGAATTGACCCTTCCCCACTTTCCTACAACCAACTCCACTTCAGGAATAGCAGCAACCGCTTTATCTATTTTACGAATGACTTCAAGGTTAAATTCTACTCCTGAATGGCTCATAGTGGTAGGCATGTAAAGGAAAGCCCCTTCATCTAAGGGAGGCATGAACTCTTCTCCTAAGCCAGGAAACTTTTTCGCTAACCACTCATAAACCCGAGTCTCTTTAATAAACGAAGGTAAAAAGCCAAAGAGCCGTTCCCATCCTAACCAAATCACAAAACCTAAGAAGACAGTAAACAAAGGTAAAATGAAAAAGGTTTTGCGATGGCTTAAACACCATTTTAATGCGTATTCATAGTAGCGGACCATGAGCATCAATGGCGTTAAAATCAATGCAACTAAGCCAGCAACAAAAAGGAAATTATAGATGAAGGGGTTTTGTGGGCCTAAGGGTAGCCAACTATGGGTCAATAAATAGAGTACAATGAGCAGGATAGTTGCAAAAGCGATTCTACGTGCCCATTTAGGAGGAATGATTTTCCAGTGTTCTGAGAAGATAGCGGCGAGGTTAACAATAGCGATGGCGCTTAACCATGGGGCTTTGAAATAAATAGCCGAACCTATCCATATCAGCATGATGGCAATGTGTTGGAGCAGACGTACCCACGGACGCATCCTCCTTCGGAAAAAGACCCAATGGGCTAAAGGAGGAATAAATAAAACCCCAGCAATCAAAGAAGCAATTAAAGCATAAGTTTTTGCATACGCTAAAGGACGGAATAATTTACCCTCAGCTGCTTCTAAAGTAAACACAGGTAAAAAGCTAACGATAGTTGTTGCTAAAGCAGTAAAGAGCGCAGGGGCAACCTCAACAATCGCCTCATAAACCACCTTCCCTAATTCATTATAACGATATTCTATTTCAGGGTCTTTCTTTTGGCGCTCTTCTATATGTCTTACAACGTTTTCAACGAACACAATGCCGATGTCTACCATGACTCCAATAGCAATAGCGATTCCAGAAAGCGCAACCACGTTAGCGGTAATGCCCGTTAACTTTAGAACGATGAAGCTTAACAATACGCCTATGGGCAGCGAACTAGAAATCAATAGTGATGCTTTTAGGTTCATTACCAAGAGCAGGACTACGAGCATACTAATAAGCACTTCGTGTTCAAGGGCGTGTTCTAGGGTGGCGATGGTTTCTCGGATAAGTTGGGTTCGGTCATAAAAGGGGACGATAGTAACTTTTGATATACGTCCATCTGGTAGGACTTTTTCAGGCAGGGATGGGGCGATTTCTTGGATTTTTCTTTTTAGGTGTTTGAGCACTTCCATAGGGTTGGCGCCGTAGCGGGCAACGACAACGCCGCCTACTGCCTCTACCCCCTCTTTATCCAACCCCCCACGACGAGGCGCAGGACCAAAAGTAATTGTAGCAATCTGGTCCAAGTAAATCGGTGTGCCATCCCGATATGCAACCACCGTGTTTTTTAAATCCTCAAGGCGTTTTACATAACCCAAACTACGAATAAAATACTCTGCTTTGTTAATCTCCATCGTAGCGGCGCCAATGTCTAAGTTGCTTTCTTTTACGGCTTTTAAAACTTGTTGCAAAGTGATGTTATAAGTTTTTAATGCTTCAGGGTCTAAATCAATTTGGTATTCTTTAACGAAACCGCCTACAGAGGAGACTTCAGCAACCCCAGGCACAGCAGTTAAATAGTAGCGTACATAAAAGTCTTGGATAGTTCTTAATTCATGGGGGTCCCAGCCGCCTACAGGCTCTCCTGTTTTGGGGTCTCTGCCTTCCAAGGTGTACCAAAAGATTTGTCCTAAGGCGGTAGCATCAGGACCTAAAGCGGGACGAACATCAGGCGGAAGTAAGTTCGGCGGTAACGACGCTAACTTCTCCAAAACCCGAGAACGAGACCAATAAAACTCTACATCTTCTTCAAAAATGATGTAAATGATACTTAGTCCGAAGATGGAGCTACTGCGGATGGTTTTTACTCCTGGGACGCCCAACAGGGCACTAACTAAGGGATAAGTGATTTGGTCTTCTACATCTTGCGGTGAGCGTCCAGGCCATTCTACAGTGACAATCTGTTGGTTTTCTCCCAAGTCGGGGATAGCATCTACAGCTAAGGGGTCTCGCGGCAACCAACCCGTGTCCCACTCAAACGGACTTACGACTACCCCCCACAATACTAATCCTATCAGTAGCGAAATACTTATTAACTTGTTCTCTATGAAATACTTAATAACTCTTTTCCACATGGCACTAAAGTAATTTAG
>WFXK01000013.1 GCA_015490695.1 Bacteroidota bacterium
AATCCTAAACGAGAATCTTATTTATCCAAAAGATACTAAACGAAATTAATTATTTAATAAGGCAAAACATTTACTATAAACTTGCCGAAAGTAAACCCAGTATAGCTATGCGCAGAATATATAATTTATGGATAGTTTGTAGTTTAATAGCCATATTGCTACTTTCTTGCAGCAAGATACCTTTGACTCATAGGCGACAAATGCGATGGTTACCAGAAGACATTCTTATAGCAATGAGCTTGGATCAATACCCTCAAATAACTAGAGAGTACAAAGAAATACGAGGGACCGCTCAAGCAGAAACCGTTCAACGAGTAGCTGCAAAATTAGTAGGAGCCGCACAACAATTGATAAAACAAGAAAATATGGAAAAGGGAATAAAAGCAATTATGTATGGGAAACCAAATTATTAGAAGCACAGATGATATTGTAAACGCTTTTTGCTTGCCTGATGGAAAAATAGCTATCTATTCAGGAATTCTCAACGTAGCTGCTAACGAAGCGCAATTGGCTGCTGTATTGGGTCATGAAATTTAGCTAGACACGGAAATGAAAGGCTTAGCCAGTTATTAGCGGTGCAAATGGAGGGAGTAGCCCTTGCCATAGCACTTGAAGAAAAACCAGAAGAAACTGCACGCCTTTTTTTAATAGCCTACGGTTTAGGCGCTCAATTAGGATTTTTACTTCCCTATTCGCGTTTACATGAATTAGAAGCCGATCGGATTGGTATGGTGCTCATGGCAATGGCTGGCTATGACCCCCGTGAAGCCATTCGCTTCTGGGAATCCCTCCCAAATCCCAGAGTTCCTTAGTACACATCCTAACCACGAGAAAAGAGCAGAAAACCTAAGAGCCTATCTTCTCAAAGCCCTCAAATACTATAACGGTAAAGAGGACTAAACACTTAAAACAATCTGACCCCTATGCTAAGAATCGCCTTAATTCTTTTGCTCTTTTGTGGTTTTTAATTTTCAACAAGGCTTTTTCTTTGATTTGTCTGATGCGTTCTCTGCTGAGTTGGAAGCGTTGAGCGATTTCTTCTAAGGTTAAAGCATGTCGTTGTCCGATACCATAGTAGAGTCTAATAACCTCTGCTTCCATAGCGCTTAAGGTCTTTAATAACGCTTCAATTTCTTCTTTTAAGTTTTCTTGGATGAGGCGTTCATCAGGGCGCGGGGTGTTTTCATTAGGGAGCAAATCTAATAAAGTGCCATCTTCTCCTTCTTGTAAAGGCGCATTTACAGAAAGGTGGCGACCAAAATAGCGCATTGCACTCTTTACATCTTTTTCACTTAAGCCCTCTAAAGCTTCAGCAATCTCTTTTGCCGTAGGTTCTCGCTCAAAATTTTGTTCTAATTCTGCATATACTTTGCTTATTTTATTCATTGTCCCCACCCTATTAAGAGGCAAACGAATCAAACGGGCGTTTTCTGCTAACGCCTGCAAAATACTTTGACGAATCCACCAAACCGCATAAGAGATAAATTTAAACCCTCGGGTCTCATCAAAACGCTGAGCTGCCTTGATTAGACCTAAATTCCCCTCATTGATAAGGTCTTGCAAGGATAATCCTTGGTTTTGGTACTGTTTTGCAACAGACACAACAAAGCGCAAATTGGCTTTTACCAAGCGCTCTAATGCCTCTTCATCCCCTTCTTTGATTCTTCGAGCCAACTCTACCTCTTGTTCGGGCGTCAACAGCTCCTCCTTGGCAATCTCCTGCAGGTACTTATCCAAGGAGTACGTGTCCCGATTCGTAATCTGTTTACTAATCTTTAACTGACGCATCGCTCCGCTGTATTTGGTTAACAAAATAATGCAAATTTTTCGCCACAACGGCGCAGAGGTCGCTTATTCCGACTAAAATTGCGCCTATTCATGCCAAATTGGCGGTTTAATGGTTAAAATGTATATCTTTGCCCTCCATGATAAAACGAACACCTTCTATTATTATTATACTCCTTTGGGGGTGCAAAGGTTTCTTCGGAACAAAAACCTCCTTGGATTTTATAGACGTTCCTAAATACGACTCCTCCATTGTAACCTATGTTCCTGTCTTCCCCTTCTTAGAAGGGTTCATAGACCCCGTACAGGTCTTAGCAGGCTATGACGAACTCTTATACGTCGTAGATGCAGGCAGTGATGAAATCATTGCTTTTGATTATGCAGGCAGACGCTTAGGCAGCTTCTACCTTAAAGGCGTACACGCCATCGCACAAGATAGACAACTCAACATCTTAGCCTTAGCGGAAAAAGATACTGCCATCCAAAACACCACATTAACACTACCTGCTATCTACCGACTGAACCTCTATAACAACGGACGCTACGGTATTCAATATGCAAAAATCACCCGTGTTATTATCCACCCTTATTACTTCAAAAACAGCGCCACGGTCAAGGACCAAGAAGTAGCATTCAACGCTATTGCTGTTTTTGCTGACAATAGCTATGTTGTTACGCGCTCTGGTCCTGATAACAGCAATCCTATTCGTTTTGGTGGTCCCGATGATGCCGTCCTTTACTTTAATGCCCAAGACCAATGGCAAGGCATCATAGAAGTACAAACCATTCGGGGCAGTGAACGCGATTACTTTAAAAAACCCTACGGCATTACAACCCTAGCCCAACCACCCCAATCTCCCTTAGTCAATACTTCAAAAGACTTTATCGTTACGATGTTAGAACCCTATGTAGCCTTAAAAGTGCAATATATAAGAGAAGAAACAGGTGAACAAGGAAGTTACTATGCATTAAATACGGATTTAATTATTGGCGACACTTCCCGAGCCGATGGCTTTTTATACGAACCGCATAAGTTCACTGCTCCTGTTGCTGTTACTTTCAGCGGTGATGGCACTAACTACATTTTTGTTGCCGATACAGCAAAAGATTCTATTTATATTTTTACTTCTACGGGTTTAGAAGGGGTTAAACCGCCACCTGCCTCACCATCTACAAAATACATTAAAGTTTCTTTTGGTGGTACAGGCAACGCCCCCACACAATTTAATGACCCTGTAAGCATCGCTTATATTCAAAAATACGTATACGTCTGCGATAGAAAAAACCGCCGCATCTGTAGATACATTTTAACAACCGATTTGGAAGACTAATGGCGCTGTTTTTAAAAAACATTCATCAATTAGTAACACCATTGGGCAAAACGCCCCAATACGGCAAAGCCATGCGCCAAATCCACATCCAAGAAAATGTTTTTATCCGTATTGAAAACGGACGCATCACCACTATAGACACTATGAACAACTTTCCTGAAACCACAGCACAAGACACTGTGATCAATTGTCAAGATTGTATTGTGCTTCCAGGTTATGTAGATGCGCATACCCATTTGGTATTTCCCAAAACACGGGAAAAAGAATTTTTATGGCGTATTCAAGGAAAAAGTTATCAAGAGATTGCAGAAGCAGGAGGAGGGATTCTTGCTACTGCTAAAGCAACCCAACAATGTACTAAGGAAGAACTTCTAAAAAACGCTATTTTTTGGGCAAAGCAACTGGCTAAACTGGGAACTACAGTAATAGAAATTAAAAGCGGTTACGGACTATATCCTGAAGCAGAACTAAAATTGTTAGAAGTGGCTAACGAACTTCAAAATTATATTCCTCAAAAAGTTGTTATAACGTGTTTAGCGGCACATGCGCTTCCTATGGAATACCGTTCAAAAAGAGAAGCGTACATAGAACGCGTATGTAAAGAACTGATTCCAGAAGTAGCAGAAAGGAAGTTAGCTACTTACATCGATGTTTTTTGTGAAGAGGGCTTTTTTACTCCTGAAGAAAGTGAACAGATTCTACAAACCGCATTAGAATATGGATTAAAAACGAAGGTTCATGCCAATGAATTAGGGCGTAGCGGGGGAGTTCAAGTAGGGATTCGTTGCAAAGCT
The DNA here is from genome assembly GCA_015490695.1 of Bacteroidota bacterium. Classification (GTDB taxonomy): domain Bacteria; phylum Bacteroidota; class Bacteroidia; order SpSt-205; family S141-50; genus S141-50. Next base: position 3,911 of record WFXK01000013.1, read on the forward strand.
ACTTCAGTAGACCACCTGGAACATATCGCAGAAGAAGAACTGCAATTGCTTTATGAACATCGCGCTCAAACCATTCCTGTGGTGTTGCCGGGGACTTCCTTTTTTTTAAATTTAAAACATGCACCTGCACGGCGGTTAATAGACGCGGATTTAGCTTTAGCGCTTGCTTCTGATTTTAATCCTGGGACAGCCCCTGGAGGAAATTTAAATCTTATTTTTTCTATTGCCTGTGCACAATTGGGTTTATTACCTGAGGAAGCCCTCACAGCCCTTACTTTGAATGCTGCTGCCGCTATTGACCTCGCCCATGAATATGGCAGCATAGAAGTCGGAAAAGTCGCTAACCTCATCATTACCCAACCTTTACAAAACTTCTATTTAATTCCTTATCATTTTGGGCACTCATGGATAAAACAAGTCATCATTGAAGGTGAAGTGGTTTCATTGGATTAAAATATTGCTTTTTTGTTTTTGTATTGCCCAAGCACAAAAAGCAGGGACGCTTTCTTTGGGAGTACGTACTACTTATAATACCTTTTCTTCCGATGGTAGTGGTTGGGGAACAGGAGGGCAAATCCGATGGCAACCATGGAAAAAAGTGAATATAGAAGGCTTTTTTGACTACATCACTATCAAAACAAAAACCTATGCCTCTATTTATTACCATATCGGTTGGTCTGTATTTTATTATTTCTTTTATCGGCAACCATGGTATTTTTTCGGTTTCATGGGTCATTGCTTTGATTACAATCACAAGTACTTTCTTAAACAGCGTTTTATAAGGCGTTTTCGCTGGGGTAGTGCTATTCAGGCAGGCTTAGGAAGCCACTTTCTTTTATCTCAACGTACGGACATCACCACTATGGTTCAATACATGATTCACTTAACTCCAGAAATCATCCCCCAAGAAAACCCGCCAACTTTTCTATTGGAAAAACGCAATACCTTAGAAGGGCACTTTTTAATCATCTTAAGTATCAACTACAGAATCTTTATCCCATGAAAAAAGTTTTTCTTCTTTATTGTTTAGGGATTCTTGTGCTGTTTGCGCAACCTTTTTTTAGTACTATTTTAAGCATTGCGCCTGCTAAGGCTATTCAGGGAGGTTATCCATTTTATCTTCATGGTAATCTCATGTGGTTTGAGGCAAAAGATGTGGCATTAGAGGGGAACGTTTTATGGTACATGGGAGAAAAACACCCTACACAAACCTTATGGCTTATCTCTTCCGGGGTTAACAAAGGGAAATGGATACATCCTCGTGCTTTAGTTGCCTTAGGGATTACTTCAGGCATCGCCTTCGGAACACAAGAAATAGATGCGCTTCCTTTCCTTACTTTGCAAATTACTGGTCAATTTTTCTTAAAAAAGTGGTTTCATTACTTTTTTCGTTTATGGTTTTTACAAAGTGATAGCATGCAGCAAGTGGGTGTAACGACAGGATTAGGGTTTTACTTGTCAAAGAAAGCGTAATAATGGGTTGCATACCTAAAAGAAAAATACTTTTTTTGACTGAAGTTATGCGAACCCTTATTCTTGTAGGTTGTCTTTTAAGCGTTATGGCGCAATGCCCTCAGAATTTCTTTTCGTTGGATAAAAAAATAATTTGTCCTGGAGATACCGTCACCATAACTCCATTGACTAATAATGCTCAATATGTATGGATGGACTTTGATGAAAGAATGCCATTAGAATTAGATAGTGTGGTTATAGATAGCTTCAACATTGGTGTAGGTGTTATAGATATAGAAGTAGCATACAATCCGCCTGATAGTACTTATTATTTGATTGCCATTACGACTAATGGTAATGTTTATAAAACTGCTCTGGGCAAAGATTTAAATAATTTAACAACCATACCGCCTTTACAATTAGAGGGCAATGTAGGTGTGAACTATCTTATTCAAGGTAATGTTCATTATTATAAAGATACTTTTTGGCTCTTTGCAGCGAGAGCCACATCAGCAGCAGTAGCAAACTGGGGAAACGATTTGCAAAATCCTATGGCTTCAATACCAACTACCATAACAAAATGGGTTTATACAGGCGACTTTGTATATACTCCAAACAACACTTTTATAATTGGAGGTACTGTGTATTATGTTTACGAAGGCACGACCAATAACCTAGCTCAATCACCGTCTTCGTGGACTATAAGTCTAAATGGGGAATCTAACCAATGTAGTGGAAATCTTGCAAGTAATTGCAATAAATTTGCTGTTTTAACTGGAGGTGCATGCGGCAACTCTCTTTCCTTCTTTAAGGGAGGCACTTATCAAAATTCCCTGCTTGCTTCAGGTAAAGTAGAAGAGATCAAACCCTATGTGGATAATCCTCAAGACTGGGAGCCATTTCTTTTCGGAGAACATATTACCGCTTTTGGTACAGGTGGGACAACACCGAAAATGCTCTATGTTCTACAATGGTTCAATGCCTGGGATGGAAACCCCGATTATCAAATAGCCCCGGTTTTAAAACAACCTTTAGGACAGGTTGTCAGAGGTTGTGCTGTTGTTAAATATAAAGGCGAGTACCATATCTTTTTAGCAAGCGACCCCAGTGCTTCTGTAAAACAGATCTACCACGTCCGCCTTATAGAACCCCAAAGAACTTCCTTAAAAGATACTTTCATAGAAGTAGCTACCCTACAGCCTTTCCAAGTTACTTTCTACGAACCTGATACGTATCTTATCAGTATGATTGTCTATCAAGATGGCCTTCATAGCTCTTATACCGACACAGTAGTAGTAACCACAGGTCCACCAGTTATTACAGAAATATCCTCTGCCTGCGCCAAAAGTCCAACTAAAATGAAAGTCATCCCCTTAGATCCCATCAATAGCGTTGCCTCTGCTACCTGGGACTTTGGAGATGGTTCACCCCAAGTAACAGGAGACTCTGTAAGCCATAGCTATGCAAACCCAGGAACTTATACCGTTACCATCTTCCTTACTAATCCCTTTGGCTGCCAAGATACTATATCTGAGCAAGTTTTGGTCTACACTCTACCCTCTGCCAGCTTTTCTACAAACACTATTACTTGTGCTTTGGATACTGTTAATTTCACCAATACCACTACTCATGACCCGCAAGATTCCCTTATAGTAACCTTTTGGCAATTTGGAGACGGCAACTTCAGTCTTGATTTTCATCCTAAACATTACTATGGAGAAGGCGGTACTTACGACGTAACTCTTATCGTAGCCACAGACAAAGATTGCTGGGACACCATCACAACACCCATAGAAGTAGCAGGACTTACCCTACAACATCAAAATGCTTGTTTAGGCGATACTGCCCTCTTTACCCTCCAACCCTTCTACCCTAATGACACCATCACCACTATCCAATGGGATATGGGCGACGGACAAGGAAACGCTACAGGTACTCAAGTACAATACGTCTATAGCGATACAGGCACCTACCCCATCCAAATCATCGTAGAAACGACTAAAGGATGCCAAGACACCTTGGTCTATCCCTTCAGAGTCAGTCTAAAACCCTTTATAGACTTTATCTACCAAGCCCAAGAATTCTGTAGCAACACCCCTATTCAATTCTTATTTCAAGGCCATGCAACAGACGGTGCTATTGTTCAATACCTATGGCTATTTGGTGATGGCGACAGCGCAATAACGAAAAACCCTATCCATACCTATCCCACAGCAGGAAATTATAATGTCTATTTAGAAATAACCGATGAATTCGGCTGTAAAACCGACACCACTAAACCCATCGCTATCGGAAACAAGCCTACTGCTTTCTTTACCATACTCAACACTCCCTGCACAAAAGCTCCTCTAAATATTAGAACTATTAGCCAAAATAACGCTCAATATTTCTGGATATGGGATAGTACCTACACAGCTTGGCTACGCGAACCAACCATTCAATTCTTTGAAAGCGACACGCATACTATCCAATTGATTGTCTTTTCCCCAGAAGGCTGTAGCGACACTACTACACAACGTTTGTTCGTCTATCCAAGCCCAGAACTATCTTTAGTCATCCCACAAGATTCTTTTGTAGCTCCTCAAACCCTTCTTATTAAAGCCCAACATAGCTACGCTGATTCGTTCCTCTGGTACGTAGATAGCACCTTAACAAACTTCCAAGGAGACTCGCTACTATGGAACTTTGAAACGCCTAAAGTTTATGAAGTTAAATTAGTCGCTTTTAATAATCAAGGATGTAAAGATAGTGTATTGGCTCCATTAGTAGCTTTAGAAGCGCCCCCTGTACACATGGATTTAGTTGTTCACCAGTTAATAAGGCAGCAAGACAGTCTTTTTGCTGTTGTAGAAAACCGCAGTAATTACCCTGTTACCCACTGGCAATGGCGTATTTATTATCCCAACGGACAATTTGCTCAAACCCTTCATAAAGGCGATACGCTTTCTATAGGTAGTATACGTCAAGTGCTATTGCCTTTCTTTGTGCCAACTAATACGATTTTGCAAAGCTACACTTGTGTAGAAGCCCTATTACCCAACGGTTATCCTGATGTCAATCCTCAAGATAATAAAGCTTGTCTACAAGAAGATGGCTTAGTGATTCTTAGACTTTATCCCAATCCCTTTGAACGAGGTATCTTTTTACAATACAGCATTCAAAAAGCACAACCTTTGACCATTACCATTATAGATAATTTAGGGAGGAGAATTTTAGAGCAAACAATAGAACACAGCGCACCTGGTATGTATATTCAGTTTTTAGACCTAAACACCTTAAGTCATGGTTTATATGCTATGCGTTTACGTTATGGCAATGAGGAAAGAGTGTTGAAAATTTTACGTTGGTGAAAAAAGGACTTGCATAGTAAAAAATAAATTCAGTGTTTTGCGGCGGCAATTGTAGCGGTTTGTATGGTACGCTATTTAGTCCTGCTGGGACTTGTACAGTTGGTTGTAGCACAAGGGGTATTACGAGGCGTTGTTAAAGACCAAGAAAGTGGAGAGCCCCTAATAGGTACAGAAATCCGTATATTAAACACGAATCTGGGTGCCTATTCTAATGAGCGTGGCTTTTTTGAAATCCGCTCTGTGCCACCCGGTCCAAAAAGGGTGGCATTTTTATTTTATGGCTACGAGCCCGATACCATCCAAGTACAAATCCGTTCTAACGACACCACCTTTGTAGAAGTCATGCTAAAAACTAAAGAAATCACCTTAGAAGCCGTTGAAATTACCTCTTCGGTCTCTGCTGTAGAACAAAGTACCAACATCAGCACTATTGCAACCATCCGTTATAGTCCCCAAGTTGCCTCGGGCTTCTCACAAGAGTTCATCACCAGATTACCCGATAGAAACGCAGGTCAACTTATCCGTAGAGTGCCCGGTGTCTCCTTAGAAGGAAATCAATACTTAATCATCCGTGGGTTAAATCAACGTTATAACTACGTGTTTCTTAATCAAGCACCATTGCCCAGTAGTGAACCCGATAAAAAAGCTTTCCCTATTGACCAATTCCCCGTTAAACTCATAGACCAAATCTTAGTATACAAGTCTTTTGTGGCTTCTCAACCCGAAGATGTTGCAGGCGGTATTGTGGAAATCCGCACAAAGGAACTTAATAGCAATAGTTACTGGAACATCAGCATAGGAAGCGGTTACCGCACAGGAACTACCTTCTTACCTTTTCTAAGTCATGAAGGACAAGGAGCTGAAAACTTAGGATTTACCCAAAGGAATTTCCCTGCAAATTATCCCAATGTCATTGGGCTTAATACTCAACAAGAACAGGATTTTGTACGTCAACTGCCCCAGAATTGGGCACCTCAACAATTTTCTGCGCCTCCAAACACCAATTTTAGCTTTGTCCATGCCCGTAAAATGGGTAAATGGCAAGGCTTATGGCTTATGAACGGCACCCAAACTTACCAAACCCTGCGCATCCTCAGAGAAGACCGAATGGCAACAGGAGAATATAACTATGTATTCAACGACCAACAAAGCGACCAACAAACCACCTATAACCTGCTTCAATCCCTGCGTTGGCAACCAAGCAATCACTTTTTACTCTCTATACGAACCCTTTACAACCAACAAGGATTAAAACGAACCATTTATCGTGAAGGCATCTATTACGACAACGCTAACGAACTAAAAGGTTATAGCTATTACTACCGAGAACAACGATTATTCACTACACAAACCATCGGCGACTGGCTTATCCATGAAAAACAACGATTACGCTTTACGCTCAGCTATGCTCATAACCTCTCTTATGAACCCGATTATCGTAATTTAACCTTTTACCGTCCTATTGGAAGTGAAAAGCCTTTTCTTCCTTTAGTGCCTTTAGCAGGAAGCGCTAATCCCCGCGCTACAGGACGCTTCTTCGGTCTACTAAAAGAAAACCTCTATTTCGTTCGTTTAGACCACACCTTTTACTTGTCAGACCAATGGGAAATCCAAAGCGGCTATTATGGAGAAATCCGACAACGAAACTTTCTTGTAAGAAACATTGCCTATGTACGTAAAAACTTCCTTTACTTCGACGAAAGCCTATTACAACTTCCACCAGAAACTATCTTCTTAGCAGAAAACTTTGGTGAAGCAACAAACTTCGGTCTCCAAGAAATCACTCGTCCACAAGATAACTATCAAGGCTTCAGTAACAACCAAGCCTTTTATAGCCAAATACGTTGGAAACCTATCAACCGCCTCCAACTCTTAATAGGAGCACGACTCGCTTATAATAATATAAAGGTATATGCTAAGGACGGCTTATATCAACCTGTAATTTATGGATTTGAAACCTTAAATCTTTTACCTTTCTTCCAGACTACTTACCACACAGGAGAAAAAACGCAATTAAAATTTGCTTATGGGCGAACCCTAAACCGCCCCACCTTCCGAGAAATCGCAGAATTTAGATTCTATAACTTTGACTTAAACACTGCTGTAGTTGGAAACCCCAATCTACAGATGGCAGTTATTGATAACATAGACCTACGATGGGAATTTTATCCTGACTTAGGCGAGATGATTAACTTTGGTGTTTTCTATAAACGTTTCCGTAATCCTATTGAAAATGTTGTATTACCCGGTTCTGTAAATGAAACACCACCTTATACTTTTATGAACGCGCCTTACGCTACGAACTACGGTGCAGAAATAGAAATTTTCAAATCCTTAGCGTTTATTCCCTTGAAGTTACTTAAAAACTTTGGTATTTATGCCAATGCTGCTTATATTTATTCTCAGGTGGATTTTGGTCGTTCAGTAGGGGGGCAGGTTGCTCGTCGCCCTCTGCAAGGACAATCGCCCTACATCATCAATGCAGGTATTTCCTATAAGCAGAAAAACAGCAAGTGGAGCACCACGCTTAGCTATAACGTCGTTGGTCCACGTATCTTTATGGTCGGTTATGATAACTATCCCCACATCTACGAAATGCCCGTTCACCGTATAGACTGGAGCATGAACTATCAAATCGCTAAACACTGGGAAGCTCGGATTTACGTACAAAACTTGCTTAACCAACCCGTTCGCTTCTTACAAGACCGCAACGAAGATGGAAAATTAACCAAAGACGATAACGCCTTTATATACTTCAAACCCGGAACTTTAATTCGTTTCCGTATTGGCTACGCTTTTAATCAATAAAAGCCATGTATCGGCTAATTTTCTTTGCAATAGTGTTTTTAATGGGTTGTCAGCGGCGTTTAACGCCCTATGAAGTAGCAAACCAACAAGGAAATTATGAAGTCTTGAGTGGTAACATCACTCAAACTATTCGTTTGGATTCTACCAAACGTTATTTATTAAAAGGAGAAGTACGGGTTAAAGCAGGGGCTTCGTTAATCATTCCCGCAGGAACGATTATTTTCGGTGACTACAACACCAAAGGCACGCTCATTATAGAACAAGGGGCAAAAATCGTTGCCCAAGGGACTCCTAACAAGCCTATTGTATTCACTTCCGTTCGTCCAGCAGGCTATAGACAGCCTGGAGATTGGGGAGGCATTATTTTATTAGGACGTGCGCCTATCAATCAACCCATTCCTGCTTATGTGGAAGGAATTTTAAATGGTGCTTATGGAGGCAATAATCCCCATGACAATAGCGGTATTCTGCGCTATGTTCGTATTGAATTCGCTGGAAAAGTTGTAGAACAAGGCAACGAAGTCAATGCCCTTACTTTTGCAGGCGTTGGTGACAGCACCATCGTAGAATACATCCAAGCCTCTTATTGTTCTGATGACGCTTTTGAATTCTTCGGTGGAACGGTCCGTGCCCGCTATTTGATTGCCTACCACAACGAAGACGATGACTTTGATACCGACTTCGGCTATAGTGGACAAATCCAATTTGCTTTATCAATCCGCCATCCCCGCATAGGAAATGGCGACTCCAACACCTTTGAATCCGATAACGACAAACAAAGCAGCGATAACCAACCCTATACAAGCGCCATCTTTTCTAATATTACTGCCATCGGTCCTATGCAAGACCCTAACCTCTACTACAAAAGCGGTGCACGTATACGAAGAAACTCAAGATTATCGGTATTTAATTCCGTTTTTATCGGCTTTCCAAAAGGGTTTTATATCAACGGTGCCAACACCAGTGATGCCATGTTAGCAGGAAAAAGCGTTGTTAGAAATAATTTCATTGTTGCTTGCGAAGAACCCATCGTAGTAGACCCCGCCTATCAAGGACGCTTAGATAGTCTATTACTGCAGTATAACCAAGTGATTTCTAATGTAGATTCTATTCAATTGATGGATACTTCACAACAAATGTGGCTCCCTAAGCCTACTTCACCTTTATTGAACGCAGGCGATTTTTCCCATCCTTATCTACAAAACATGCAAAAAGTCTCCTTTGTAGGGGCTTTTGGCAGTGTAGACTGGACAACTCCCTGGGCTAATTGGGACCCACAAAACACCCTTTACGAATAAGAAAAAATTTCTTTATTTTGCTTCTGTTATGCAGAAGCGTCCTCCCTATATC
>WFXK01000014.1 GCA_015490695.1 Bacteroidota bacterium
GCTATGGTTTTTAGCAGTTGCTGTGAAGGCAGCCCAAGTGGTTTTTCAACGTTGGCTCATAGATGCGATGGAGGGTCCGGCGCCTGTTTCAGCGCTGCTACATTCCGCTACGATGGTCGCTGCCGGCGCCTTTTTCTTAATCCAATACACCCCATGGTTTCAATCCCTGCTGCCCGTAATACAAATAGTAGGATTCCTAAGTGCTTGTATTGCAAGCCTTTATGCCTTAACAACGCTCCACTTAAAACGGCTTTTAGCCTATTCTACTATTGCTCATCTGGGTTTTTTGTTATGGCTTGCTGGCATCCAAGCCTTACAAGCCGCAACCTACTACCTCTATAGCCATGCTTTTTTCAAAGCTGCCCTATTTCTCGTAACGCATCTAATCTATCAACAACACCAAACTTATGACTTGGAAAAATTAAAGAAAAAACTTCCTTTACGCTCTTCGCTTGGTATATTAAACCTTTTATTGTGGTGTGCCTTGATGGGATTACCTTTTACCTTAAATTACCATGCAAAAACTTTTTTGACCCTATCAACAACGCAAACTTTTTTGTTTCTTATCATGCAGGGACTTAGCTGTGCCTATGCTTTACGAGTGCTTTTTCAGTTACATGTTTGGCGTCCTGCTCCGCTTTCCTTTGACTATAGTTTGCTACCTATTGCGTTTTTAACGTTAACGAACCTCTTCCCCACTTTCATCTTTTCATTAAAAACGTTTATCGGACTTCTTTTCGGTGTAGGATTGTTTTTATTTCCGTGGAAACGTTTGTCGCTTCCTACTTGGAACATTTGGCTTCCTCTTTGGAAAACATTAAAGTTCATTGCTGTTCAAGGGAATAAAATAGAAGGATGGGAACAAAAATGTTGGAACTTTCTTCATGCTTGTGTTGTACAAAAAGCCAATTACATTTCCCAAGTAGAAGATTTTATCTTCGGTAATATAGAGCGCTTAACGATTTTAGCGACAACCTTAGGGAGTAAAATGTTGCGTTATTGGTACACACAACCGCTAAGCACTCTGCTGAGATGGACCCTCTTGTGGTTACTCATTATTTTAGGCGTATTATGGATGCTATGGTTCTAAATGTTTTATTGTGGTTGCCTTTAGTAGCCCTTTTGGTTTTGTGGATAGTAAAAAGCAAAATAGTTGTTTTGATAAATTTCTTATTGCAGTGCTTTTTAGTGCTTTATGTTGGTGTGCATTTTTCTGAACCATTAATTTTAAAAAAGATATGGTGGCAGGCGGGGCAATACACGATTTTTTATGCGCTTTATTTAGATAAAACGGCACTTGCTTTTTTGTTTTTGGCTTTTGTATTAGGGATAGCCGTCTATTTCACGCCGTTAGACGGTAAAGGAGAGCAAAACATCGCTTATTTTTCTTTGGTTTTGCTTTTAGATATGGGTTTGACAGGCGCATTTCTTGCCAGAGACATTGTGCTTTTTTACTTGTTCTTTGAGTGGAGTTTAATTCCTTTGTATTTTTTAGTAGGTTTTTGGGGTGGGGCTCAGCGCAAAGTAGCAGCATTAAAGCTCTTTATTTATACCTTCGTCGGCTCTCTTTTATTGTTGATTGGATTTTTATGGATGCTGTTTTCAACAACAGCAAAAGATTTTCTTTATGAGCATTGGCTTGGAGTGCACTTTCCTGCTGGGGCATTTTGGTTGCTTTGGATAGGTTTTGCTATTAAAGCAGCGATTGTTCCTTTTCATTATTGGTTGCCTTTAGCACATGTGGAAGCCACTACACCTGTTTCTATGTTATTAGCGGGGATTTTACTCAAGTTAGGCGGTTATGGCTTGTTGCGCTATGGCTATCCACTTTTCCCCTCTGCTGTTCAAACTTTTCAATTTTTATTGATTGCTTTAGGGATGCTTTCTGCACTTTGGGGGAGTTTATTAGCCTTGGCACAAGAGGATTTAAAACGCATGGTCGCTTATAGTTCCATCAGTCACATGGGATTTGCTGTAATTGGATTAAGTACTCAGCAATCTGTAGGAGAAAAAGGGGCACTTTTATATTTTATTGCTCATGGCTTTAGTGCTGCTTTGTTGTTTTTCCTTACAGGGGTTCTTTATAGACATTTTCAAAACAGGAATTGGCGGAAGTTTCCTGGGTTATATCATAGTGCATCGCGTTATACGTTCTATGCGTCTATGGCTTTTTTAGCAGCAATGGGCATTCCCGGTTCAGGAATCTTTGTTGCAAAGTTGCTTGTTGTACTTGCTTTTGTAGAGCGCTTTCATTATTGGGGGTGGATGCTTGTTATTCCTTTACTTTTGAGTATGTTGTATTTTTTAAGAGTGCTTCAGCACTGGTGGTTTGCAGATTCTAAGGATACCTTATCGTGGCAGCCTTTACAAAAAGAAGAACATGTTGTTGTATGGACACTGCTAAGCTGCTTAGCCTTATTAGGAATCGTTCCATTGTAC
>WFXK01000015.1 GCA_015490695.1 Bacteroidota bacterium
AGCTGGTGTTTACCTTTGTGCTGTTGACCCGGTAGCTCAGCTGGTAGAGCAGTGGCCTTTTAAGCCAAAGATCCTGGGTTCAAATCCCAGCCGGGTCACATAAAAGCCAATAAAAATGAATTGAATTTAAACGCTGAAATGCATTCATGCAGTTTCATCTAATTGAAGAAGCGCAGAACTTTATCCAAAATCATCAAATAACAAGACAACAGATTCAGGAAAATATCTCTTGGAATGGTAAAAAGTTTCCTCAGCGTTCTTTGTTTGTCAAAATAAAAAAATACGTTCGTGATTTTTTAAAAGGAAACACCATGGAACCAAGAATGGTAGGAATTGCAGGAATTAGAGGAGTGGGAAAAACAACGCTTTTATGGCAAATCGGTAACTTTGTGAAAAACCACTTTAAAGAAGTTAAGGTCTACTTTCTAAGTATGGATATAGCCAGTAGCTATGGCTTTGATGTCCGTGTACTAATAGAAGCCTTAGAAAAAATAATTGGTTCAGAAAGAAGTGTTGTTTTATTATTAGACGAGGTCCAATATATGGAGCAATGGACGCTTATGTTGAAAATTATTTACGATAAGTTCAAAAACGCTTTTGTAATGGCTACAGGAAGTGCCTCTTTACTACTTCACTCCAATACTGATTTATCAACAAGGTGGAATGTGGAATCGCTCTACCCTTTGAGCTTCACAGAATTCATTATGATTAAATCGTGGCTAAAGAGTGAAGGGGAAAAAGTGCTTTTTCCTGAGAAAGGTCTTAGCAGCTCCATAAGAGAAGTACTGTTCTTTTCAAAAGAAGCTAAAGCAATAACAGCCCGGTTACAGTGCATAAACGATGAGGTTCAAACTTACTTTAAGAACATAGAAACTTATTTGAAGCTTAGAAGTTGGCAAAGTCTTCTTAAGGAATATATTTTCTATCATAACATACCAAGATTTTTATTATTGGAGGAAAAAAGAACTATTATAAGTCGTGCTTTTGATTTATTGAATAGGGTTTTGTATCAAGATTTAAAGGAATTTTACGAACAAAACGAGGTAATGAAGATTCAGAGACTGCTAATACGCATTGCACTTTCGGATGAAATTAATAAAGAAAAGCTTTCCCAGTTCTTAGGAATTAAGGTAGGGAAAGTGGATAGGATTATAGATAGTTTAGCCAAAGCGGAATTAATTATGAAGTTTCCTGCGTATGGAGGTAGTAAGACACGGCTTAAGCAAACAAAGCTATTTTTTACTTCTCCAACGATGAGATATGCGATAATTAAACAATTGTATGCTAATCCAAAGGTGTTTTATCCTAGACTTTACGAAGACATTGTTGCATTGTACTTACGAAGGCTTTTCAATGGTTTGGTTTTATATGGGGGAAAAGTGGGCGATAAATCTCCTGATTTTATTGTGGAGATAGATGGTCAGGTTCTTCCTATTGAAGTTGGGACAGGCAAGAGGGACTTAGCTCAATTGGAGGCGGTTAGGGACAAAAAGTATGGTTTGCTTGTCAGTTTTAGCAGTAGGGAAGTTCGGGTTTGGGGCAGTAATGTGGTGGTGCCGCTTCGGTGGTTTTTGTTGGTGTAGCTGTTTGCTTTGTAAAGAAAAAATTCCCAATTTCTTAGCGTTGACCTTTAAGCTAAAGGTATTAGGTTTGGTGTCCATCGTGAGATTAGGAAGAGAACATGGAGTGTTATAATTTAGCACAAATTCTACCTTTTTCATCTATAATATACCAGCATCTATCAAAGCTTTCTACTAAAGCATATCCGTTATAGAAGGGTTCTACAAAAGCATAGCGTTGAGGATAAAGCGGGTTTCCATTTTTATCTATATGGAACCAGCCGTTTTTATCTTTTGCCCGAGCAAAAGATTTATGGTAAACATCTAAAAAGATGTAAGTTTTATTATGCAATGGCTTGCCTGATTTTGTAATATGTGTATACTCTCCATTTTTTAACTTTACTGCCGCAATGCCATCTTTGAAATCGCCTGCGTAAAGGAAATTTTCTTTGTACAACCGCTTTCCTTGTTTGTCTATGTGGAAGTAGTTGCCTTTTTTATCCTTTACCGTACAAACATGGTCTTGGTAGTTGCCACACCATGCATAGTTTTGTGGATAAACTCTTTTTCCTTTAGTATCAATATGGAACCAATTATCTTCTTCATCAACTACAGCGGCTCTTTCGTAATAAAATCCAAAAACCCTTTTATATCTCTCCTTGTACAAGGGCTTGCCTTCTAAGGTTATATGATACCATCCCGTTTCATCCATTACAGGGGCTAAACCAGGAGGATGAAACTTTAATACTTTCATGAATTTTCGTCCAAATAGGATTTTCCCTTTGTAGATAAAATGCGTTTCATCCAAGGAAATCTCTATGTCTTTAATATTCATAACAATACTTTTTTGGCAATTAAAATATAATGATGTTCTTTGTAAGGTTTTATAGTTTTCAGAATAAAACCTGTCCTGCTTAATAAATGTTCATACTCTTTAGAGGTTCGTTCGTAGCTTCCACACATTACTTGCATATTTAACGAAAGTTCTGGTGTGGCAATCTTATCTTGTAACGCTTCAATAATTATTAGATCGGCTTTATCGTTCATTGCGTTATAACAATTTTCAAGGATTTTCACTGCGTGTACATCATCCCAATCGTGTAGTACTCGGCTTAAAATTATTGCATCTACCTTTATAGGAAGTGGATGAAAAAAATTGGCTGCTATCATAGAAACATTTTTAGGAAGTTTTTCTTCTATTAAGCGCAATACCTCGGGCAAATCTATTAAAAAGCACTTTAAATGAGGATAGCTTTGCGCTATGTAAGAAATAAGCACTCCTGTGCCACCTCCTACGTCTGCTATGCTCTGGTATTCTGAAAAGTCCATAGCTTGAGGAAGTAAGTTATAATCATCTCTTGCGTATTCTGCCATTGCTTTATGATAATTTTTCAACTTTTTAGGATGGTTTCTCAAATAATTAAAATAAGGTTGTTTATATAACATTTCGAAAGCTGGTTTCCCTGTTTTTAGGGTATAAAGTAAATGTTGCCAAGCCGTTAAGTGCTCCTGTCCCCATAGAATACAGGCTTGTTTGTAAGAATTAGGATGGGATTCTGTTAGATAACTTCCTAAATCGGTATTATACCACTTGCCGTTCTTACAATGGATAAGTTGCAGCCGTTCAAGGCTTTGTAATAAGTGTTTTAATACAACCTCATTAACATTCAGCTTCTCTATTATTTCTTCTATAGAAGCAGGAGCGCGTTCTAAGAAATCAAATAAATCTATTTGTGCAGCAGTGTGAACTATCAGAAACCTCCAATAGCTAGTGAAGAGGCTTTTTAGCTGTTTCATCTGACAATTTTATTTTTTAATTGTTGTATTTCCTCCTTAGAAAGATGACACGATTGTAAATAGCCCTCCACGCCTCCATAGCGATTGATTTCCGCTATGATTAGATCAAAATATTTTTCTTTGGCAGAAGATTGATTGGTCAAAAAATCCAATTTAGCAGTTTCTACAGATGCTCCAGAAAGAAGATGTAATAAAGTAACTACAATCCCTGTTCTATCCTTACCTGCTGTGCAATGGATTAACACGGAGTTCTTTGCTGTAATGATTTTTCGTATTACCTTACAAGTGCTCTCTTTATACTCTTTGAGAAAGAGTAAATAGGTAATTTCCATAGGGTCTGATAACCTGCTATGCTGTCTTTGAAATCGTTCTGGCTGATTCCACGGATCAAAGGGTGCATGAACATACTCATAATGGTTTAAAAATGCCCTATTATAAGGGTACTCTTCTATTTCCCTTTCTGCACGCAAATCAATAATAGTTTTTATGTTATTATCACGTAAAAAGTCAAAAAATTCCTGGCACTCAATAAAGAACACAGGCAATCCGCTGCGGAAAATGAATCCCTTCTTTATTTTAGGATTGAACTGACTTATATCACGCAAATTGTAGAAAAAGTCTCTTGCATAAATCGTTTCTAAAAATTGTTTTAAGGTGTCTAAATCAAAGTTAATATTCAGTTTATTTAAAAGCTCTGTTACATATTCGTAAAAAAGATTTAATACAGTTCTTTTTGCTACATTGACTGCACCCCAATGGGTAGGGACGAGGGTTTTGTATTCTGTATGAGGAAATGAGAAATAAGGAGGCATATAGCGAAAACGCGTATAGCCCTGGGCAAGGTAAATGATTCTTGCCAAAATGGATAGAACCTTGGTATGTAAGATAAAAAACTTATGAAAATCATTCCTTGAATGTGCCATGGAAGCACTTTCAAAATAATCTATGAATCTTGCAATCAAATTGAATGCCTCATTCTGCAAGGTTTCGTTCATGTTATTTTGGTTTTGAATAAGTAGTTGATTTAAGTATCCTTGGAGCTTCCCTGTGTGATCAAAAACAATGGAATCCTTGGGATCCTGAATTTCAGAACCTAAAAACAAAGGCTCTATTTCTGAAAAATCTTCATACCACATGAATTCTACTCGTATGAAGTCATGGTCTAAGAAAAATAGTATTTTCTTTTTGGAAAATGAGAGAGTATGGTATTGAGGCATATTGGAGAACAATTGAGTGATTTTTTGAATGAGCGTTTCAATAGAAAATTCTTGATTTACGATGATTAAATAATCTACATCGCTTTTTGCATGCATGGCTTTTCTTGCACCACTGCCGATGAGTAAAGCGGCTTGGATGCCTTCTATTGTTGGCAATACCCTATTGATTTCCTTTATTATTGCGTACTGTCTCATACTCTTTTAGTTTTTTATAGTATAAGTTCCAAATTTCTTCTTTGTAGAATTTATCCCAATGGAAATAATGGGCGTAATTGTTTCCACAAAAGTGTGCTCCTGCAAAGTCCTTAGTTAAATTAGGATACTTTCGCTCTACCCAATCCTTAGCATTAGCTTGAAAGAGCTCTTTTTTAGAAATTGCGAAAATGGGTAATCCAGACTTCAATAATTGAATAATTGTATATCCTTGTTCAGAATGGAATAGCTCAGGAAATTGACTCAAATCCGGCAATGTTATAGTGAATTTTGGTGGAAGTCCTACTATCCCTGCATTGTAGTGACTCTTCTTAAGGGCTTCAGAATAAATACCAAAACGATGCGGATTCCAATCGGTGTTTATCAATAAACCATTAGAACCATACCATGCTTGTATCGTTTGCGGAATGGTCCAAAGAATAACATCACTATCTAAAAAGATTTCATACTTGTTTATGGCAATCCTTGAAGGTATGTACTTGTGGAAAGAATTTTTTATAGAAGTATTCAGAAGCTTTGATTTTGGGAGAAAGATAAAAGGAATTTGAGTTCGTTCTTGGATTTCTTTTAGCAGGAATTCACTGCGTTTGCTTTTGAGATAATTAACTACAACGTATTTTGAGGCTTTTGGGAAAAGGATTTTAGCAAATCGTATACTGCACTCTAACATATCAAAGGCTTGTAATGAGGTGGGACGGGCATCGGTTTCGCCAAAGGTCCATCTTAAAATTAAATCCTTCATCGCTTGTTGAGCTTTTCTGGTGGTACTCTCATGTTGCATTGTTTGCATACAGGGTATTTTTTATAATTTTTCATAAGACTTTGATACGCTTTAGAACGAATAACATCTATTAAAGAGGTCTGAGGGAAGTATCCAAAATCCCCCAGTTGTTGCCTTAGGTTATCGGGTGCACAACAAGGTGAAATCTTTCCTTCAGCAGAAATCCATAATTCCCTACCTAAGAAAGGACATTCGTAATGCTCTGGAACCTCCTTTATTTCCGTCTCTTGCAAGGGATAAATATTCTCAAGAAGGATTTTTTTTCCATTAGGTTTCCTATACTTTTCAGCCGCTTCGTAAGTCTTCTCTACAATTTCATTCCATCGCTTGATGTTTTCTAAAGAATATTTGAAAGATAAAGGTTTTATTTCCTCAAAGTGTGCCCAAAGATGGTGGCCCTTTATCCGATCTACATCTAACGATGCTGCTAACTTTACTATCTCAGGAAGCTCATGCATGTTATTCGTCATAAAAGTAAGTTGAAAGGTTACACGACTGTAAAACCCTGTTTTTTGGAAATGTTGGTTTCTAACAGCTATAAACGCTTTGACGTTAGCAATTTGTTTTTCAAAGTTTAGCTTTGTCATGATTTTTTCAGCGGTTTCTTTAGTAGCACCATTCAACGAGATTTTGGTATCTGAAGTTACGGGAACAATGATTTTCGCCCACTCTGTTGCACTTTTCCTAGGGAAAGTCCCGTTAGTAGTGAGGTTAATCAGAATATCAAATTCTTTTGCATACTGGAAAAAAAGTTCTATGTGTTTGTAAATAAGCGGTTCTCCCATTGTTGAAGGAATAATTTCTTTTACACCAAGGGCTTTTGCTTGGATAAATATTTCTCTTATCCACTCCTTAGGCATTCTTCGTCTTCTTTTACCTGTTCTTCGGTAAAGTTCCTCAATAAAGTTGCTATAAGGAGAATGCTCTTCACACATGATGCATTTTAGGTTGCAGTCCTCAGGATTAGTGTCCAAAGTAATCCTCCAAATATTGATGTTTCTCATAGCGCTCTGGTATTATTTCATTACTAAACTTTTTTCGTTGAAATGCTGAGCCAATGGTGTAAGACACCTTAGGTTCTTTTCCATCTTTGAATAAGTTCAATCCTATCAGTAATAAGCGTTTCATGGCTTATAGTGAGTTTATATTAACAAAGAAGGTACTTCAAATAGGATTTTTGTTGAATAGGGTAATTGGTCCTCCCACGCAACTCTTGTGTACGTATTAGGTTGGACTATTTTATCGCCTAAAACAAAATCCCAAGAACGCCCTATTTTCCAAACTATTGGATAGCAGTAGTATGTTTCTAACCCAAAGCAAGTGTCTTGAAAACGCTGATTGACGCCGCCATTACTTGAATTCTTAGCTATTTCTATAGACAACCTAGGGCTTATGTCAGAAAGGAATAATAATTGTCTTTCTGCTGGTAAACCATTGGGGACTTTCATTATTACAATCAAGGGAATGGTATTAAAAGCAAAAATGCCTCCTTTTAGTCCAAAACCTTTTTCTGGGAAACGGCGTTTTAAGTACTCTACTAAGTTGTCATAAGACTTTTTATTCGTTGTAATACCTACTTTAACAAGCCCCTTATTGGCGTTTGTATATTGAAGCGCATGGATAAAGCCTATTAGATTTTCTATTTGCGTTTCGGTATGGATGTAGCGGTCTTGGTAAAGCACCGTAGAGTAGTAGTTTCCTTGAGTTAATGCAACAGCCAGCGCCCAAGGAGTATAAAGTTCATTAGGATTGTAGGTTAAGATGTCTGCGCTTCGGATGTTGGGAAATCCGTATCGTTTTAATTGTTCAGGGTTATTGGAACGATACACTTGCATCAACGCTGCTATCTCTTTTAAAGGTTTTGTTGCCATAGTAGTATAGGATTAAGTTGTTAAACATTTTGAGGTTGTGAGTAGTTTTTTATAGATAACCTCTAAGGTTCTACAGTGTTCTTCGATAGAGGGAACGTTGCCATCAGGGCTATACAAATAGCCTCTTTTCCCTAAGGCAATCATTGTTTTAGGATTCTTTATTGCAAAGAGCATTTTTTCATACAGATCATTTAAATTTCGGAATTCAAATAATAGTCCATTGACTTTATGTTGGACGTATTCTTTCATGCCTCCGTAGTTAGCAGTGATTACTGGAATGCGGCAAGCTTGGGCTTCGTGGATAACAAGCGGGGAGTTTTCTGCCCATATAGAAGGAACTACAAGGCAATTAATCTTTTGAAAAACCTCTTGTACAATCTTGTCGTTTTGATATTCACCGGCAAATACAATAGGATTATAAGAACCTTTTGCTAAGTTCTCCATAGCCATTTTAGTTTGGTAGTTCATTCTACCCCAAATAATAAGTTTGCTGGGTAACTGAATCTTTTTAAAGGCTTGAATCAGCAAATGAACCCCTTTAGCAGGAATAATTCTACCAATGTACCCAAAGGTAAACACGTCCCGAACCTTGTTTTCTACAGGTTTTAGATAATGGGTTGGAAAACCATAATCCAAGTAGAAGATTTTTTCCTTAGGAATACCAAACTCATAGATAAACTTGTGCATTAAGTATTTAGAAGGAGCATGGAATAAATCTATTTGTTTTGCAATAGTCTTCATATGTTGCATTCTGCGTTTAACCCAGTGGATATAGTATTGGCGGTCTGTTTCGCTATTGAAATACATTTGATAACATTCATCAGCACATTTTTCATCTTCTTGACCATCACAGTGCTCATAAAATTTCCCTTTCGTTATGTTTCTTTGTAGAAATTGTCCTCTTGGGCACATGAGCCAATAATCATGGAGAGTATACAAAATAGGGATCTGGTATCGTTTAATCACAGGGACGATTCCCGTGGAAAGATGATTTAAGTGCCCTATATGCACGACCTCGGGCTGGATTTCTTTTAAGATATAATGAAAGACCTCATTAAAGGCTGGGATATTGTAACCATCTCTACTATTGGGAAAATTAACGAAGTAAAAAGTAATGTTTGCTTTTTCTTCTTTGTGAACGTGAAAGTCTCTTTCAAAAGGGTTTTCTATTCGGGATACAACAAAGATTTCGTGTCTTTTAGACAATTCACGTACAATAGATTGAGTATATACTTCCGAACCCGCATTATAGTGCGGCGGATAGCCGTGGATGATTTTTAAGATTCTCATCTTAGGCGCTTCCTTACTATTGTCTAAAAACGAAGTCTTATGCTGTTGTTGTGAAAACGTTTTCATAACGTTTAGATATTGTGGCAAATACCGTGCCATAGTTTATCCAGAACAATGAAGGTGCTGATTCAGAGGCATTTATTAACAAACCTTTGTAAATGTTTGGATTAGTTTAGGTAAGATATTTTTCTACAAGAAAATTTTTTTACCTTTGTAAGAAGAAAATAATAGGATTATGGCTATGGAAGTGAGCATTTGTAAGTATCACGAGTGGGAGGAAGGTGCCAAACAGCTAATAGAGACTTATGTATCTTCTGGATTTGCGATATTGTTATTGGGAGAACGTGGGATAGGGAAAACACGTTTAGCTGAGTATGCAAAGAGCGTCCTTGAAGGAAAAAAGATTAAAAGCAATTTTGTTCATGTTAATTGTGCTCAGTTTAGCGAAAATATAACGCTTGCAGAAAGCTTGTTGTTTGGCTACGTTAAAGGGGCTTTTACAGGCGCACATAAAGACACAGATGGTTATTTTCAACAAGCTGGTGATAACGGAATTTTGTTTCTTGATGAAATACACACTTTGCATCCTGTTGTTCAACAAAAGCTGTTAGTAGCGCTTCAAACTAGTAAAGAT
>WFXK01000016.1 GCA_015490695.1 Bacteroidota bacterium
GGATGACGATAGCAGTCATTACATCGCCATAGCGCAGGGCATTGCGATAGGCTTGCCAATAATAAGATGGCTGCTGTGGCATCTGCTCAACTTCTTTGACTCCCTTGCGCTTTTGCCCAAAGACAACGAAAACAATCAGACAAAGAAAAAGGATACGCATTGCACACTTGGTTTTTCCCACGGGCAAAGGTAATTCTTTTATCCTATAGAAACCCTATCTTTGGAGCCCCTATGCGATGGTTAACGGCTTTCCTGATTGCTGCATCCCTCTACGCGCAAAAAAACTATTTCCAACAACGAGTAGAATATCTTATTAAAGTCCGTTTAGACGATAACCGTCACATGCTGCATGGATGGTGGCAAATGAAATACTATAATAACTCCCCCGATACGCTGACAGTCCTCTATATCCATCTTTGGCCCAACGCCTATAAAAACCGAAAAACGCCCTTTGCAAAACAGATGTTAGAAAACGGAAACACCCGCTTCCACTTCGCTAAAAAAGAAGAGCGAGGATGGATAGATAGCTTAGACTTCCAAGTTAACGGACAAACAATCCAATGGCACTACTGGGATATAGATGAGGAAGTTGCTGTCTTGCACTTACCCCAACCTTTGAAACCTGGCGAATATATTACCATCACAACACCTTTTAGAGTGAAGATTCCTTACACATTTTCTCGCTTAGGGCATGTAGGGAAACAATATCAAATTACACAGTGGTATCCTAAACCTGCAGTTTATGACCATAAAGGCTGGCACTTTTATCCTTATGTAGACCAAGGAGAATTTTATTCTGAATGGGGCTCGTTTGAAGTGCATATCACAGTGCCTAAGCATTATGTTGTGGGGGCAACAGGGCGCTTACAAAACAAAGAAGAGTGGCAATGGCTCAAAGAAAGAGAGGAAAAAACAAGAGCGTACTTAGAATGCGCTCCACAATGCCCTAAACCTGACTATCTAACATCACAAACAACCGAAGAATATAAAACTTTGGTGTATGTTCAAGATAGCATTCACGATTTCGCTTGGTTTGCTGACCCAACCTATCACGTCTTAAGCGATACAGTGCATTTACCGTATTCTAATCGTGTAGTTAAAGTCTTTGCGCTTTTTAATGATGAGCACAAAAACACATGGAAAAAAGCTACGGAATACCTTAAAGAGGCTATTTATTACTATTCGCTATATGTAGGTGAGTATCCCTATGATTTTGTTACGGCGGTAGATGGGGCTTTAAGCGCCGGTGGAGGCATGGAATACCCTATGATTACCGTCATCAGCAGCCCAGCAGGACTACTAAGCGTCATCATCCACGAAGTCGGACATAATTGGTTCTACGGCATCTTAGGCTCTAATGAACGAGAACACCCATGGATGGATGAAGGCATTAACTCCTACTATGAAAACCGCATTATACACCGAAAACACTGGAATGCTAATCGGCTTGGAATTTCTGTTTTAGTTCCTCACCATTTAACAACCGCATGGATTCACAGCCAGAACCTCCAACAACCCGTAGACCTTCATGCAGAAAAATACAGCGAACTCAATTACGGTGGGATTGTCTACATGAAAAGCGTTTTATTACTACGTTACTTAGAACAATACTTAGGTATTGAACGCTTTGACAAAGCCATGCAAACCTATTTTGAACGATGGAAATTCAAACATCCGTATCCTGAAAACATGCAGCAAGTGTTTGAAGAAGTTACCGGCGAAGACCTAGCTTGGTTCTTTCAAGGATTATTGAAAAGTTCTGCCATCCCTGATTTGCGAATGAAAGTACAGCAACATGGGAAACAAGCAACGCTCATTATACAAAACCGCAGTAAAGACACTTTATTGAGGAAAATTCCTGCTATCATCGCTGCAGTAGATAAAGAAGGGAAGCTTTTAAAAATTTGGAAAACGAAACCTATAAGCATCCAACAGCCTGAAACGCTACAAATTACCATTCCAGATTCTACAAAATATCTTAGTATAGACCCTTGGGGATTGCTAAAAGAGCGAAAGTATTTTAATCAACAATATTTTCCGAATAAGCCGATAAACAAGCATTGCGGTTTTATAACGCTAAATAACATTTTTTATCAAAAGAAAGGAGCGTCGCCATTTAGTAATTTAGGGAGTATTTGTGGGGTTTCGCCACGTCGTTCTTTATGGTTTTTACCTTCTATAGGCTACAACACCCTTGACCAATGGATGATTGGAGCAGGATTGTTTTTCCAACCTTTCCCCATGTATGCTACCTCGTTCCATGTGCTTGGTATGTATAGTTTAACTCAGAAGCGGCTTTTAGGGAGTGCTGGGTTCACTTATCGTTTGTATTTCAAGGATGTTTTCAGAAAACTGCTTTTTAGGGCTCGTGTTAGCAGCTTTGCTAATTATTTCCGCACGAAGTATGCTATTGAGGGATACGTTAAAAACACTTCTTATCGTTGGAAGGAGCTACATTTATTTTCTTTACAAGCATTTCAATTGGGAGCACGAGCGAAAGGACGTCCCCATGGTTATGTGTTAGACCTCCAAGAACCCGTAGAAGGCATAGATTCTGTTTTCTTATATAACGACGGCTTGCCTGTCTACTACGCCCTACGCTGGGACTTTGAACATTACTATCCTTTATATGTTTATGGTTGGCATTTAGAGCTGGGCTTAGGCAATCGCTTCCAACAATGGTACCCCAGAGCTATGGCAGAAATTTATGGGGGTTATACCTTTTTTGAAGATTACAAAGTGCGTTTGCGAATTTTTGGAGGCTATTTAGTAAGAAACAACTCCCCTCAATTCCTATATTTTTATCTTGCGGGTTACGATGCTTTTGGCGAGTACCTTTTAATTGACCGAGTACAGATTCAAGAACGACCGATTCAGATTGTAGATAACCAAGGCATGTTCAAAGCACCGATAAACGCAACGGCTAATCAATGGATGGTTAGTACTGCCTTAGAAATCTATTTCACTAACTTTCTATCTTTCCATATAAATTATGCCCTGCTTAGTGATTATGCCCATCCTTCACAACGGGAATTTTACAATGTGTCCTTGGGTTGGAATATTACGCCTTGGTTTGGGGTTTATTTGCCTATTTATAATCCTTCTTTATATCCTAAAGCGTATCCGAGTACCTACAAGGAATTAGGAAATGTGATAGTGTTTAAAATGGATTTCTTAGCATTTCAGCGGGCTGTAGAGGCGGGAAGTATTTCGTTTTAGTATTGGAAATGTTTCTAAAGTCTCTAAAGCTACTACACTTACAAAGGTCGTGAGATGATGATTTAATGTGCATAACCCTGCAAAGCGCTTGTACTTGAATCGTGTTTGCTTTTCCAAAGTACTAGCAAAGAGTTTCCATACGGATTTTCCATACGTTTTTGTATTGGAAACTCAGAGAAACTTTTAGAGTTTCCATAGTTTCTAATGAGGTACCTTAGCAACATGACGCGACAAGTGCTTGCGCTGAGGAGTTTGAACATTGCTGAATTTGAAGTTTCTGCCTCATCTCAAACAGCATAGAAACTTTTTTCATTGGGTTAAAATCGCTTCACAGCGTTACTTTCCCGAAGTAGATTTAAGGTCTACGTGGTATCGTAATCCAATAACAATATTTAACAAAGCAGTATTACCGACCCATATTGCCCAGCGGCGAATACGGTATCCAATCAATAAACCTCGTTGATTACCTAAAAAATAACTCCGAATTCCGAATAGTTTGTCCCCTTTCTTAGATGCTAAAGTGAAACCTAAGAACAAACCACGGGTCCAAACAGTTGCGTCAAGGGGAACGTATGAAGGAACTTGAGTGGGGTCAACCAAGCGAAAAGCGTAGTTATGGGTTTCATAACCCCAACTACTACCAACGCCTAATTCTAATTTAGAACGTTTTCCTAAAGGTGGTGTTATTGCAGCATCTACAGCAAAGTGAACTGCCCAAAGGCTTAAACGCTCATCTAACGAAGTGGATGCATTTCCCTTAAGCAGAGTTCCCTTTTTCCAACCATGTCCTACCCAAGCAATCACATCGCCTCTAAACAATGGGCTTTGTTTCCCTATTCCAAGGAAAGTAGATAGATAAGGAAGCGTTACTCCTGGAGGACGTATAAAGTCTGCTACTGTGGCGTTACCTCCTCGCATGCCACCAAACACTTCGGTTTGTCGTTCCTGCAACGCTCCATGCCAATAAACAGGTGGCACCGACTCTGCTAAATAATCTACTGCACAACCACTAAAAAGCAGCAAGACTACACCCATAAATCCCGTCTGTACAACTCTCTTTTTGCTCATCCTCATTGCGCCTTTTCTTTCGCTAAACGATAACGTACTCCTACACGAAACTGCGGATAAAGCCATAAAAAGCGACTATACTCCCGTAAACGGCCCCCTATCCTTAGCCAACCTATCAACTCCCAACTCCAACCCGCCTCTCCATACACAAACCAACGACCCCTTATCCAACGCTCTAAACCCACTAAACCTCCAAAACCCAATGCCCAATGAACCGTCTGCTTAAACGGCTCCGCATACAACGTGTCCCCTCTACGGCGAACCCCTACCTCCCTATACCATAAACCCCACTTCCATCTACTCTGAAACATAAAACCATAATAAAAATGCCACTTGCCTTTCAAAACATAGCGCAACACATCCCACTCCAACACATACGTACCCCTATACCAACGACTATCTCTATCCCACAACAACAATCCCGTAGCATAACCATACTCCTCTGTTGACGGAACTATCAAATGTTGCAAATGAAAACTCGCACCCATACGCCATTTCCCCACGGAAATCAACTGAGCACCTAACCCACTCCCCTCCCCTACAAATAAACTCAAATAACCCTGCGCAAACACTACACTAACGATAAATAACAGGACCCTCATACCACTCCCCATTAATTAAACAACGATAATTGTAACGGGCTTTTTTGTTGGAAAAAATTTGTCCCTTGTGGCAAGGCGAATAACCCCACACTGCCTCTATCGTATCCCGAACATCGGAAAACTGAACAACATAATACTCTAATTTCCCCCCATAAAACGATGGTGTAGAAAACACCACATAGCAGTCTGTCCCATAAAACGATGATTGTCCATCTTCCCACAAACAAAGGGTGTCTATGCTGCTATCAGGCTGAACATGAAATAACTCAATGGCTTTACATTGATTGGGACCCCTACTACAGCCCTGGCGATTGGCATATACGATAATCACATCCGTATAATAAGCCGACGGCGCCGAACGATAACAAGGCAAACAACCGCAGAATAAGGAAAATGCTAAAATGTATCGCATAACTAACGAGGTTTTATCTTCGTATAATAACAATGCGGATAGCGAACTATCCCAGTAAAGGCAACATTACATTGAAAATACGGCGCACGGGACGAACCTAAAAACCCTAATTGCAAACGCTTCCCGCGCAACAAACGCACTTCATACGTCTCTTGGCAACTATCAGAATAAAGTACATATAAATAAATCTTTCCTGCGCTTTCTTTTAGATACCATCGAAAATATACTACCGTGTCGTACATATCGGTGTTATTACACCATCCTACGCCATCAGCGTTAAAGGCAATCAGTTCATCATAATTCAATCCCTCTGGTGGAACTGCTTTAGCATATTTAGAACAATTTAATTTCCATAATCCTTCTAAATACTGGGGCGGACGCATACAGGAAAAACTTAAAACGCCAACGACACACCATAAAAGTTTTGCTCTGCACATACCTAACGAAGTTTATAATAAACCCCACTGGAAATACAAAAATAGTCATAACCCTCGGTAGCCAATTGTAAATCAAGCCGAGAAGGGGTTATGTTATTAATGCGGAATAAAGCCCTTGTAGTATCTTCTGGATAGTCAACACCAATAATTTCTAAATAAAGGGCTTGACTATTAGGCAATCCTACCAAACGCCATTGAAATTCCATTGGGGGTCTATCTTTCCATGAAGCCATCGCATGATTAACGTTTGTAAAACAAACCCCTTGATGATTTTCAAAAAACACCATATAACGGAACAAATAAGGAAAAAACCACGGAAGAGTCAACACCTCCGCTAAAGGCTCATCTTTATACTTCCACTGCCCAATAAGAATTTTCTCTATCTCTTCTATAGACTTTTCTTTTTTACAACCAAACAATACTAAACTAATTATCAATAACGGAAGAATTTTCGGTGCCATAGGTGCTGATCTTGTTTTATAATGAGGAAATAAATGCCTTTCGTTATCCGGTCAGGAAGTTCTAAGATAGCCTGTTGTTGGGTTACCTGCCACTTTGCTATCGGTCTACCTAATAAATCTAAAACAACAATCTCAGCAGGAGCATCATCAGGTAATACAACATGTAAAACTCCCCGTGTAGGATTGGGATAAACCTTTATAGAAGGCTCTTTGACTATCGGCTCTTTCATTGGAAAAGAAGGCGTTTTGCTTGCCATGGTAACACCACCACCCTTAGCAACAGTAACACCACTATAAGGGTTAATCCTATCAACATCCCCCGGAGGAGGACAAGTTAAATTAGGCGCTTGAATAACAGCTCTAGCTGAAGCACCAGGCTTAATATGCAAGCCCGGCTTCCCTACAATTTTGTTCCCAGCTCTAAAAATAATCTTTTGGCCGCTTTCTACTATCACATCCCCTTGTGGAAGCGATGAAGTAACATTCCTACCGATAAAAATAGCATTCTTTGCTTGAATTTCAACAACCTCCGAAGTAGGAGGCATATACAAAACTTCGTTTTGGATATAAATGTCGTCTTTTAAAATGTAGGGAACAAAAGTCAGTAGAAAGTCGCGCTTTTGCTGGGTTAAATCGCTATGCTGCTCATTCCACGAACAAGGATAACCTACCGCTGTTGGGTCAGGCTGAGTGGTATAAAATATCGTGTCAAAAGGCGTTTGCTGTGTTGTAATATTGGAATAGAAAAAGTCCGTAATACTATGGTCCACATCTAAAGTGCTCAATGTAGGTTCGTGATTCCAACGGTCGTTGTGGAGAGTCTGGTAGATTTGAAATATACCAGAAGTATTACTAATAGATAGTATACATCCTGAAATGCCAAAAGGTTCTGTCATCATTTCACAGAATTCAGGGAACCAACCACCAGGTGAACGGTCTAACTGAGGTTTATCTGACTGCACTTTTACCTCTCTCGCAACATTACAGGGAAGATAAGTATGAGCTAATGATGATAATAGTGAACACAAGAAAGAAGGAATATTTTTCTTTAACACCTCTCCTTCGAATATTGTATACTCCCCAGGGGGAACAGAAGGGTCGGGTAGTCCTTTTGCAATACCATACAAAACTTTTACAGTTCCAACTAAAATATCCGCATAGATCAATAGCTCCACAATTGGCTCATTAGTTGAGAACACATCGCACTGACTATTTCTTTGGGGCTGCCCAATCCCTGACCCGTTTGCAACGGCAATCAAATAAGGTTGTTGGGGATAATTTCCTAAAGCATTTAGTTCATTAACTAATTGAATGCGCATAGAATCGGTGCCCGAAAAATGAGTACATCGCCAGATCGTATCCCTTTTTAACAACGATCTTTTAATAATCCTAAAAATATAACAGAAAGTATATGCCTTATAATACTCAATTAACAACTGTCGTGAAGCAGGACTATCTAACATTTCCACAACTTTTTTGAATATCTCTCTTATATCTGCTAAGGGGAAATAATCTGCCCAGAAGTCCATATAATACTGCAATCCCAGCGGCACGTTAGCGCCTCTATGGGGGGAATCCCAGCAGATGAGGATACCCACATCATGGGGGATGTTGTTTTGTTCCATGTAGCTCAATGCATAGCGGGCAATAATCCCTCCCATACTGGGACCTACAACCACATTTTTATATTTTCCAACCTTGTTTGCGTTAATCCATTGTAAAATCTCTACAAGGGCAAAGGCATTCTTTTGTATCCAATCTGCTCCACCATGCCAGTTTACTGTGATAATATCAAAACAATAAACGTTTTGTAATAAACTCACTGTACTTACTGTGTCTTCTTGTTGGTTTAGTAAACAATACAAATCGTAATTATTTCTACTCTGTGTACCGTCGGGGAGGAAGGGGTCAAAGCCATCTAATAAGATGAAAGGACGAGTAATTTGCGTATGACCAGGCGCTAACCAAACATAAACATCTGCTTTCCCCTTCGCACCATTGATGTCATTGGGATTGCCTGTATAACTCCAACCACTATAAGGAATGCTTGCTTCAATAGTTACTTGAATGTCTGCAAAAGGAGGGATACAACCACTACTTTTAGCAGCAACACCATCTAAATCCTTAACTTTTATATGAAAAACATTGTACAAGGTATCTCCTTGCATAGTAATCGCTCTTACATGAAAATAGTAAGTCCCAGGGGTATTAAAGGCACAATAATAGTTTTGTTGCATTATAGGAACCCACATGGAATCTGAAGCGCTTCTTATCTCCAACATCACAATTTGACCGCTGTCTACAACGTTAGTAAAGAAGGTGGTACTATCCACAACGAGCACGCAACCTCCGACAGGTGCCACAGCCTTTAATGGCGCAACAGCAAATAAAACCGCTTCTCCATAAATAGAAGAATCCGGCGGTGATACATCATATAGCTTCCCTCCTTGATAAAGTAACCATCCTTTATTTACCGCATCCAAACGAATAAACTGATAGCGATAATGCAAAACGCCTATGGGAATTTGGTTTTTAGCATAAGAAGGCACAAGTACTTTATCTATATAGGTTTCTAATTCAGGTAATGGGTTGGCAATAGTAGCAATACGCAATTCTCTATAGAAGGTACGCCATGAAAAGTAATCCAAGGTATCTCCTTCTCCATTGGGCCATCCGAAAGAGTACAAAGTTGCTCTATCAAATAGCACGCCTGTGGTGATTGCTGTAGTATCCAGAGCAGAAAAAATTTCTAAATATTCTTCTAAGGTAGGTTCATTAGTGACAATGCGTATTCCCATCGTATCTATGACAATGGTATCATTTTGTGCCCAGGCATATATATAAACCAAACTTATCAGCACCCTTCGTAGCAATGCTGCTTTCATGGCTTTACCTATTTAGTTTTTTCAAGCAGTAGACGCCTTAGCGATTCATTCTCTTTTTTAAGGCGTTCTACTTCTTGTTTTAACGCTTGCATCTCTTCATAGAGTGCTGTTACATCCAAACGATTTAATTCTATATTGTACATCATTCCTTCTACAACTTTAGACATTGGTAATCCTTCTTTTTCAATCACTTCGGCGCTTGGGATTTTAGGTAATCGTTTATTTTGGGTGTAATACGCTTTTACCTCTTCCCACGATGGACGTTGATACGTAGAATCAAACACATAGTCGCACCAGTTAGCTTCTACAACCCACTCTTTTGAGCGGATGACGCCACAGACAGAAAGAGCGTAGTTAGGATTAGGATTTGTTCCAATACCGACCTGACCCCATACCACCAAATCTGCTGGATTCATTATCCCTCCTCCTACTTCCACAGTCTCCCCACTATTAGCATTCAAGTACAATTTCTTCCCCACTGCATCTATACTTGCTATAGGATTAAGACCTATGCGAAGGAGCATCTGATTACGACCTATCTGAATAACTCCTGACTGAGATAGATGCAAGCTTGCTTGAGGGTTTTTTACATTTAATCCAACTCGTCCATCCCTATCTACTACGAATAACGCATGTCCATGAGCATCCTCAAAGCGTACTATATGCGGCAACAAATTCTTATAATTCAGCACCACCCAACGTGCCTGTGGGTCACATACCCCAATGCCTATACGTACATCCAACGGTGAAGTAATCACACGACTCGTGTCAAATATCCCATTGACACTATCATACGCAACACGCCAAACAAAACTTGCAGGGTAGGTCGTATCATAACACGACACTATCGGCTTAGGCTCTACGCCGTTGGGTATGCTTATTATCTCTCCATCTTGCTTCACTACCAATAGCCCTCCCCCTTGTTTCGCAAGTCCCGGCAAAAACAGCCGATCACTTACTAAACTCCCTGCTATCTCTACCCGTGATGATAACGTCCCCACCTTCGGAAAC
>WFXK01000017.1 GCA_015490695.1 Bacteroidota bacterium
ACAGAGTACATGCCTATTCCGGGGACTTTAATTCCTCAGCGTAGTTTTGCTTTGCAATACAAAAAAGTTTTTTGAGAACTTTCATACTTTAGCAGCATGAACAAGGCGATTGCAATAGAGGGGCTAAAGCCCGTTGGGGCATACAGCGCCGTAGTCCAGAGTGGAAACTTCTATTTTGTCTCAGGTATCATCGGCATCAATTACGAAACAGGGGTATTAGAAGCAAAAACCTTTGAAGAAGAAGTAAGAACCATTATGCAACACATTGACAAGGTGCTAAAAACCTTAAATCTTTCATGGGAAGCGATAGTAAAAGCCACAGTCTATTTGACGAACATGGATAATTTTGGTAAATTTAACGAAATTTATGGTAGTTACTTTCCTGTGGGTTATTTCCCTGCTCGCGAGGTCGTTGAAGTGAGGCGTTTGCCGAAGGATGTAAACTGCGAAGTTTCGCTTATTTTATCAGCAGGAGACTAAAAACACAATGCAATGGCAATGGAAAAATGCCAAAGAACTAGGTTTTGAAAACCTTCAAGCGTTCTTACAAAAAGCAACCATTCCCAATGACGGATTAAATCCTTATTTATGGCAAGCGCTATTAGGAGATGCCTGGGGAGCATGGTTAGGATTTTATAAAAAGAAATGGGTTGTTTATTGGCCCCTTTATATAAAAAAAGTAGGTTTTTTAACCGCTATCTTGCAACCTACTTTTGTTCCTTATAACGGTCCTGCTGTGTGGATGCCCTTTCAAAGCAATAGCGATAGGCTTCGGTTGTTATTTTATGTGATGGAACATGTACAAAAGGTCATTTGTCGGTCTTTTTTTTGCGCTCAAAAATGGCAACCTGCATGGCAATATTGGTTCCCTTTGCTAAGAAACAAACGAATGCAGTTGTACTTGGGAAACACTTATGTGCTTTATGAGCCGCAAGTGTACCACTATAAACCCTCTTTGCGAAGACAATTAAAAAAAAGTAAAGAAGCATTGTTTGTAGAGGTTTCCAATCCATTTCCTTTGTTTGAACGACTTTATAAAGAAAGTCGCAAAAAGTACTTTTCTTCTGGTCAATGGCAGGAATTAAAAAGGCTTTTAGAGCGTTTACCTTCTGTGGTTAAAGCCATTGCTTTGCAAGTTCAAGGAGAAAACGTCGGTTTAGTAATTCTTTTAAAAGGACCGCATTGTAGTTATTATCTGGCTGGTGTACAGAATGAAAAAGGAAAGCGGGTTGCGGCATTGTCGGCTTTATTGCACTATAGTGCTTGTCATTTCGCTCCCTTAGACTTTGTAGGTTCTTCCGTTGCTAACGTAGAGCGTTTTTTTCGTTCTTTCGGCGCACAACCAAGGATTTATGGAAAAGTCCTACGCAATCCTTGGGTGCTTTCATGGCGTACCTTTATGAAACAGTTCTTTGATCTTTGATGTGGCACTGTGACTGCTGTGTCGTATAGAGGCGTAGCCGAGGCATCTCTTAGGAAACTCCAGAAATTCCAAAAGTTTCCCAGGTTTCCAATAGACTCGAAAAAATCGTACGGAGATTCCTCGCTTACGATCGGAATGACATACACGAATGCAATAGATGCATATAACTCAAGCACAAATAGCGCAAAGACTACAAACTACACGTCCAAGCGCAACAATACCAAACCTCTGCAGTGCAGGCAGTTGCTGCGTCATGCCGAACAAACGTGAGCATCTCAGAAAATGAGCACAATAACCCAATGCATTGAAACGTTCCACAAGATTCCCTTCGCGCTAAACAAGAACAGACATATAGAAGCCTATAAAATTTTTTTATAGCCCCATAAGAAAAATTTATCATTTGAAAAAGTGATTGATAGTAAGAACAAAACTAATTCCTCATAGAAGCGATATAGGTAACTATTGAGGTTTTTAATCGTATAATTGACTTGCAAGTTTGAAATCTTTATTGTAAAATTGCGCCCTTTTTTGAAACCATAACCCTTGAAACCTATGCCAAGCCTTTTTAAGTGGTTTAGAAGGAAACCTGCAAAGAATCAAAAAGGTGTTTCTGGGCGCTCGGAACAAAAGCGTCAAGATAATACTCAACCTCAACCTTCACAACATTCTAAGGAAAAAAAGGAACAAACTGCTAAACCGGGAACTACTTCGTTGGTCCTACCAATAAGCGACAAACAGCCCCCTTCCCAAGCTCTGCAAAAAATGGCTTCAGCTTCAGAAAAGAAAATTGCTGAAACCAAAAAGATTACTATTACTAAGCTTCCTACTTTCAAAGAACTAAGCAGTCTACTTCAAAAACCCCTTTATGAACTCACCATGCTAAGTGTAAAACAAGGATGTGTATTAAATTCCTTTGATGCCCCCTTGGATGAAAAAACTCTAAAGCAACTTATTCAACCCTTTAGTAGTAGAATTCAACTGAACTTAAAGCCACTTCCTACATCTACTGCTAAAAAAGATCAAGCAGATGATTTAAAAAGTACAGCAGTTAATGGAACTACCGATCCGTTAAAAAGGGAACTTTTAAATTGGATTCTTGACGGTTATAAAACGAGGTATTTACAAGCCTCTTCTACTCGTACGCTCTTAAACAGACTTGTAACCTTAGTTAAAGACCATCCAGAAGTAAGGCATCAACTCAAAGAACACCATCCTAAAACCTATCAATGGCTTATGCAACTTACTGAAGGCTTCTTAAAGGCAACTTTTTTGAATAGCTACGAACTGCTTATTTATATCTTGAATAATGACCGTATTCTAAAGCTCAACGACGATATTGTTCCTTTACTCGTTCAAACGCTCAGAGAAGAACAACGGCAACATTTTAAGGATTACTATGCCAGTAGCTTTGAAGTGCTCTCAAGATGTATTTGCACAGGTGCTTCGCAAACCTTCTTCGCTTTAACTTCCTTACTAACACCTGAAGACTGGCAACAGTTAATGAATGGCAAAACGAATTCGGCTATGAAAGAGAAAGCACCAGAAAAGACTACTTCCGAAAAGAAAAGCTTACTGCTCTTGGCTGTGGAACACAAGCAAACAACAATTGTGAAATCGCTGCTTAAAAAAGACTTCTTACTACAAGACGAGGACCTTAAGGAAGCGCTTCAACTCGCACTTAAAGCAGAAGATGTGGATACTATGGAAGCACTTCTAAAGAAGCTTGATAAAGTATCGTTTGTAAAAGAATTGTTGAATATGGCTATTGAAGAGGGTTACCAAAACAGCGCTGTCTATTTATTGAAATGGTTTAATACACCCCAAACCAAAGTTGATGCTGTTAAAAAGGTTTTAAAATTTCTCTTCAAGGAAGGAAATGAGGCGTTAGCAGCTTCTGTACTACAGAAGTACAAAGATTTATTACAGCGTTATAAGCAAGTTACAAATAATTTATTGATGGAAGCAGTGAGGGAAGGTAATATTGTTATGGTAAACAGGTTAGTAGAGAAAGGCTTTGTAGAGAAATCTGTAATAAGACGTGGAAGCTTTTTGCTTGAGGCACTTAAAACAGCGAAAGAAGACACAAAAGCAGCATTTATGACTGCCTTATTATTGCACTATGGTGCTAATCCCAATGGAAGTGTGACAGAAGAGAAAGCAACGGCACTTCATTATGCTGCTCAAAAAGGGTTTATTGAGGCTATGCAGTTATTGCTCTATGAAGATGCGGATGTACGTGCAAAAACAAAGGATGGTTTAACGCCCCTGCATTGGACAACGTTTGAAGATAGGGGGGAGGCGGCACGGTTGCTTATTAAACATGGTGCTGAAGTGGAAGATAAGGACGCAGAAGGAAAAACCCCTCTTCACTACGCTGCAATGAAAGATGCAAAAAAAGTAGCGGAAGTGCTCTTCTCTCATGGAGCGATTGCTGAAGCAGTAGACCAACAGGGCAGAACTCCTCTTCATTATGCCGCCATGTACGGCGCTACACAAGTAGCACAACAACTCCTTAACCATGGCGCTTCCTTACAGAAAAAGGACCATCATGGAAAAACCCCTTGGCAATTAGCAAAAGAAAACCTCAACAGCTCCCACCCTCTTGTACGACTCTTTCACCATTCCCAACCTAAAGCATAAAAGCCTATGGCAGTAAAAAACCGTTTTAGAACACTACTAAAAACATTGAATGAGGATTTGTATGAGCGCGAAGAAGCGCTCAAGTTATGTTTGTTAGCTGCCATCAGTGGAGAAAGCATCTTTTTACTTGGTCCCCCAGGGGTAGCAAAAAGCCTTATTGCCCGCCGTATCGCCTGCATCTTCAAAAACGCTGAGTTCTTTGATTACCTCATGCATCGCTTCAGCCAACCCGAAGAAATCTTCGGACCTATCTCTATACCAAAACTTAAAGAAGGAGAATATCAAAGAGAAGTTGAAGGCTTCCTCCCTACAGCCACTGTAGTATTCTTAGATGAGATTTGGAAAGCCTCACCACCTATTTTAAACACGCTGTTGACAGCACTTAACGAAAAAATCTTTCGTAATGGTAAAGAAGTGGAAGAGATTCCTTTACAGTTGTTAGTTGCCGCTTCTAACGAATTACCTCCTGTAGGAGAAGGTTTAGAAGCATTATGGGACAGATTTATCATCCGCTATATTGTTGTCCCTATCCGACATTCGCTTTCGTTTGAAAAACTTGTAAAAAGTGAAACGCCTCCTTCGGCAAAAATTCAATTACCTGAAGCATTGAAAATTTCAGAAGAAGAGCTTCAACAATGGCGTGAAACCATCGCAAAAGTGAAGTTCTCCCCTGAAGCTTTTGAAATCTTAGACCAATTCCGATATCAATTAACCCATAGCAAAAACGGTTCTTTACCACCTATTTATGTATCGGATAGACGATGGCAAAAGATTGCCAAGGTCCTCAAAACCGCTGCCTTTATGCATGATAGAGACACTGTAGAAATTGTTGATTTATTCCTGCTTCCCTATATGC
>WFXK01000018.1 GCA_015490695.1 Bacteroidota bacterium
AATTAAAGTAAGGCTTGGTCCCAAGGTAGCTCCTAAAGAAAGAAGTACTGGTTGGTTTTGGCTTTCATCTATGGGGTTCCAGCTCCATCCCCAGCCACCATGGAAAATATAAACTTGATTGATTTTTTCATAGACGTAGCGTTTACCGCCTTGGTCTGCGTAAAAGGATTCTACCCGAACCTCCTTAGGGTCTCTTATAGAGCCCATGGCGAAGTAAAGGTGTCGTTGTAGTTTATCTTGTTTTTTGAATGTTCCTCCTTCCATGCTGATACCATGGGTGTAAAACGACCCACCCACATATACCACATAGCGGTATTGGTAGTCATCTAAGAAGTTGTAGGTTTGTGCCAGTAGCAGGCTACTACTGAGTATCCACACCCAGAAGGTGTACATAGAAGATGAGAACGGCGTTAGGTGGGATGGGTCCGACGCTTCTATTGCCGTAGCCCAGATGGGGTGGGATGACTAAGACGGCTTTAGTTCCTACGGGCAGAGCAGCAAAAGCCCGCTCCCAGCCTTGAATCACTGAGCCCCTTCCTAAGACGAACCGAAAAGGCTCGCCTCTGTCGTAAGAAGAATCAAATTTTGTGCCATCCTGAAGAGTGCCGTAATAATGGACTACAACTTGGTCGCCTGCCTTGGGGATATTACCGCTGCCTTCCTCTACGATGTAAACAAGCAACCCCTCACCTAATTCCTTTACCTTAGAACTATCTTGAATTTGAAATGGCGGTCCATCGTTTTTAGCAACCTGCTTGGGTTCAGACGATTGTACTTGTGTTGATGTAGCAGCCTCAGCAACTTCCTCAGAAGGTTGTTCAGTAGCATTTTGCTGTTGGCAATGCCATAAAAGAAAAAGACTAAGCAATAGAAGTCGTTTCATAAGGTTCATATTGTAGTTGGTTTTGGTATTGTTGTAAGACGTTTAATAAGTAGGTTTCGGCTTCTTGTAGTGAAGTGTTAAGTTCTCCACCTGCTGCGTTTTTATGTCCGCCGCCGTTGAAATGTTTTTTGGCTAATTCATTAGCAGGGAAATCCCCTATGGAACGGAAACTCAATCGGATTTTATTGGGTTCTTCTTCTCTTAAGGTGATGGCTAAGTTAACCCCTTGGATTCGTAGCACGTAGTCTACGATTTCGCTGGTATCGCCCGGTTGTAGTTGAAAGGCTAATTGTAAACTTCTTGGAATCATTGCATAGGCTGTGCGATACTGAGGGAGGAAGCGAAGAAAGTCTTTTAAGACAGTTCCTAAGAAGCGCAGACGATACAAGGGGGTGTTTTGGGTAAGATGGTAAGCGATTTTTTGAGGTTCTGCGCCTAAGGAAACCAGTTTCGCTGCGGTCCATAAAGTTTGTTCGCTGGTATTACGAAAGCGAAACCCCCCTGTATCGGTATAAAGTCCTGTATAAAGACACGTTGCAATAGCACTATTCCAAGTAAATAATTGTTGGTCATGCCAGTGAAAAGCTAATTGACTGACCAATTCACAAGTACTGGAAGCTTGCGCATTATGAAATAGCCATCGTCCGTATGGAGAAAAATCTTTATGGTGGTCTATAACAAGGAGTTTGTTTTGGTGATTTTTTAGAAGAGGTGCAATAGCACCACTTCGTTCCATTAAACTAGTGTCTAAGCATACAATTAAATCGTGTTCTTGGGTCCAGCACTTCAAGGTTTCTTTTGATTGCTCACTTAGAACTTTTGCTTCTTGGACTTGAGGCAACCATTGTAGGAAAGCAGGAAGAACATCAGGGAAGGTTAACGTTGCCTCCTTAGGCGTATGCCATTGTTTTAAGATATGATAGAAGGCAGTACTACTCCCAGCCGAGTCACCATCGGGACGGACATGCGAAAGGATAAGGACTTTTTGGCTATTATCAATTACTTTCGTTAGTTGCGCTATGGTGTTATTCACTGGGACGGACTACATTAGCGCTGATTTGTAGCAGGACTCGAGGTTGACGTGGGTCGTTGGTAATCACTGTAATGGTTTTTCGTTGTAGTCCGCTGCGTCCCTGCGTATTAAAAGTTACTTCAATAGAAGTCGTTTCGCCCGGTTTCAAAACCTCTTTTGCAGGCTTGCTTACCGTACAACCACAAGAAGTCTTCGTTTTAAGAATTCGTAGCGGTTGTTTTCCCTCATTCGTAATTTTAAAAGTCGTTTTTAGTAACTCTCCGCTTTTTACTTCACCGAAGTCGTGACGTAGTTTATCAAATTTTGCTTTGGGGGCTTTGGCAAGGTCTTTTTCACTCAGCGGAGGGAAATACGGCATGATGCTTACACTGAAATAAAGATACTTCTTAGGTTGTTGCTGGTCGTCGGTTAACATCTCTACTCGGCTGTACGTCACATAATCGTAGTCATTCGCTTTAGCACCATCTAACACAAAAGTGATTTTTGTACTATCTTTCGGTTGGATACGAATAGGTAATTGTTGTTCTGTTGTAATGGCTTCAGGCAATTGAATACTTTTGATAGTAATGGTTTGATTGCCTTCGTTATAGATTTTTAATGTTGCTTTTGCTTTATCACGGTCTGTGATGTTTCCGAAGTAAATGTGGTTATTATTGAAGCGTAGGCTTCCGTACTTTACGGGATAGTAGTCGCTGATGCCTTTAGGTCGGGGTTTAACAACGCCTTTGATGGTGAGGATAGTGGTTCTGTCTTCTGTGTCCCCTTCTTTTCTATAGCGTACTGTGATGCTTTTAGTAAAGGGACCTGGGCGTCCCCACATATTATACGTTGCTTTTACAAAGCCTTCTTCCCCAGGCGCTAAGGTATCTTTCGTCCATTCAGGTACAGTACAGCCGCAAGAGGGTTTTACATAAGTGAGCCAAACTTTCTTGTCGCTAACATTTTTAAATTTAAAGGTATAGGTGGCTTTTCTATCCTCTTCTTTAAGTTGTCCGAAGTCGTGGACACGTTTTTCAAATTGTAAGATGTTGTCTTGTTGTGCACAGCCCCAGATGATGGCACTCCACCAAGCAATGATAAGTCCTAAGGTTCTCATAAGCCTATTTATTTTGCCCTTGCAAAATTGGGAAAAATCTATGTTGTGAGCAAGGAAACGAATAGGATAGCGAGCGCTATGGGGAAAGCCCATTTCCATGCATAGTGGATGACTTGGTCTGGACGCAACCGCGGTAAGCTCCAACGAAGCCATAATTGGATAAAAAACACTAAGGTTGTTTTTAAAGCAAGCCAAAAAGCATTCCAATAAGGTCCTGTAGTAAGTTGATGCCATTGTAGGGCGGCAAATTGTTGCCAAGGTATTGTTAAAGCAGTTGTGGTCCAATCCGGCAGTGGCGAATGATACGCCCCTAAAAACAACCAAACGCTTAGTAATGCAAACAATAGCATTTTAGCGTATTCAGCAAGGAAGAAAAAAGCAAAACGTATGCCACTGTATTCGGTTAAAAATCCAGCGACCAATTCCGATTCGGATTCCGGTAAATCAAAGGGAGCACGATTACTTTCAGCTAAACCTAAAAGCAAAAAAAGCACAAAAGCAGGGATTAAATAGGGATAGCGAAGGATATTCCATGCTAAAAATCCGTTGTAGTTTCCCCATTGCTTTTGCATTTGTGCAATGGTGGATAGAGAAAGGGTTTTAAATAGAAAAATGATAGCAAGTAAGATAGTAATCAGGGGCAGTTCATAGGCAAGGATTTGAGACAGGGCTCTAAAGGCACCTAAGTAGGCATAGTGAGAAGCGCTGGAAAGCCCTGCAATAACAATGAAAAAAGCCTCTAAGGCTAAAAAAGTAAAGATAAATAACAGTCCTAAGTCTTCAAAGAACCAAGGTTTGGTTGTAAACCAAGCGAAAGTACAAAAGACGAAAATAAAAGTTGCAAAAGGAGCGATGGTAAAAGCGAGTTTATCGCTGTTTTGCGGTAAAATCGTTTCTTTTTGGAGTAGTTTAAAGATGTCAGCAATCGTTTGAAGGATTCCCTTAGGACCTACTTCATAGGGACCAAGGCGGTCTTGGATGAAAGCAGCGACTTTGCGTTCTATGTAGACGGCAATAAGTCCGAAGCTAAGCAAAAATCCGCCCCATAACAGGGCGTCTATGATAGCGTAAGTAACCATCGTAATAAATAATGCCTAAACCGATAAAAAAGAAAAGAATAGCTGGTAATTTATAACGGGATAAACTACCGAAGTTCCCTGCTCCAATACCAGCAAAAAAGCCGAAAAATAGGGCAAATCCTAAAGCAAGCAATGCATCGGGGTTTTTTAGCCAGTAGTAAATAAAATTGAAAAGATTGATACGCATTAGGATTCGGGCGACTAAGATAGTGACGATGACGGCTAAGATAGATTCAGGTATCATGATAGCGGAGCGAATTTCCCATGGAAAGGGACGGAAGAAAGTAGTGACCACAGCAATAGGGAACTTAGATAATAATCCCCAGACAGTAGGTTCAATCTCACCAAGGTCGTAAGCACTGCCTGCTCCACGCTGAAAGTACATAGCAGAGGTTCTGTCTATATAAGAAACAACAGCATGCTCCACAATATTTTCTATGGAATAAATCCCTTTACTTAGCTGATTTAAAGCATACCAACTACTGAGGAGAATGGCTATAGTCAGTAGAGGGGTCATGAAAAATCGTAATAAGGCATTGGGAATACCTTTTACAAATCCTGTTAATAACCACAATCCTCCGAAGGGCAGGAAACCTAAAAGCACATAAGCGCGAATACGATAAATCCAATAGGCACCTATGAAGATTATAAGTAAAGAAATAAAAAACTTTAATAAGTTTTTGCTTTTATAGAAAAAGGCGAAGTTAAATAGTCCATAAATAATCCATCCTAACATATTGATGGTATAGGCGTCTTTCATTACACCGCTACCCCAGAACCATTGGGTAGGCAGGAATAAAATAGTATAGCTGAAGAAGATTTTCAGTTGGGGGTAGAGTTTAGCGAAGGTACGGTAGATTGCCCATACGCCTGCATAGGTATAGATAGCGCTCATTACGTTTGCGCTATAATAGCTATAAGGAGCGAAAAAAGAACAAAGGGCTGCTTGTTGTGCCGTTGCTACTGCTGCATCACTGCTCCAAAAACGATAGCTTATCACATGCTTAGCAAGCAGTAACCATTGGGATAACAACATATCTTCTTGTGCTAAACGCTCCAAAACATAAGCAGGTTGCGTTAACAAAACAGGAGCATAAGAAGGATAATCCCAAAGAAACTTTTTGAATATTAAACTTAATCCGAAGTAGTTTAAGGAGTCTCCGCCACCATAATAGAAGTTATACACTAAACCCATTGCAATAGCACCAAAGATACGGATTAAAAGCCCATACAAGAACATCTTAGCAAAGAAAGGTTCTTTTTTATAGCGTTGTTTTGCAAGTGCATATAGAAAGACTACAATCACTCCCCCCCAAGCAAGTGCAAGAAGAATATCAGGAATTACATGTTCTATTTGTCGTGCGTAATGGTATTCTCTTGCATCATAGTAAAGCATTACAATTCTCGGCTTTCGCCGATAGGAATAAGAATAAGTTCTTTCCCTGCTTTTTTGAACGTTTCTATCGCTTTTTCTTTATCAATTTTAATTAAATCAAAGGTATCGTAGTGGACACCGACCACTTTAGTGCATTTTAATAATTCTGCGGCAACTACGGCATCTTGGATGCCCATAGTGAAGTTATCGCCGATGGGTAAAATAGCAACATGAATGGCGTTATATTCTCCTAAGATTTGCATTTCTGCTGTTAGGGCGGTATCACCGGCGTAATAAACATTTTTTCCTTCGTTGGATTTGATTAAGAATCCTACGGGGTTACCTCCGTAGGTGCCATCGGGGAAAGAGCTGGAGTGCACTGCAGGAATTAACTTCACTTTTCCGAATTCAAATTCCCATGCGCCGCCCGTATTCATCGGATGGATGTTTTCAATCCCTTGTTTATTCATCCACATAACGACTTCATAGACGCCGATGACTTTAGCCCCTGTTCTTTTTGCGATAGCCACAGCATCGGCAATATGGTCTTCGTGGGCATGGGATAGTAAAAGATAGTCTGCGGGAATGCTGTTAATATCTACAACGCCTTGGGCTAAGGGATTAGGGGTAATGAAGGGGTCAAACAAAAGGTGCT
Source organism: Bacteroidota bacterium (assembly GCA_015490695.1). Lineage (GTDB taxonomy): Bacteria > Bacteroidota > Bacteroidia > SpSt-205 > S141-50 > S141-50. The sequence goes on from WFXK01000018.1 coordinate 6,122, forward strand.
TACCTGCAATCTCCAAGCCAAAACAAGCGTGTCCATAATACGTGATTCGCATGGCGTTTGGGGTTTAATCGGGTGCTAAAATACAGATTTTTTTTACAGATGAATAACTTCATCATAAGCGGCTGCTGCTGCCTCCATAATCGCCTCCGACATCGTAGGATGCGGATGAACCGACTTAATTAACTCATATCCTGTGGTCTCTAATTTTTTTGCAACCACTAATTCCGCAATCATGTCCGTTACCCTATCACCAATCATGTGTGCTCCTAAAAGCTCGCCGTACTTGGCATCAAAAATCAATTTAACAAACCCTTCATTTTTTCCAGCAGCTGAAGCTTTTCCTGAGGCTGTGAAAGGAAACTTCCCTACTTTGACTTCATATCCTGCTTCTCTTGCAGCTTTTTCCGTAAGCCCTACCGAAGCAATCTCTGGTACACAATAGGTACAGGAAGGTACATTATTGTAATCCAGTGGCTCAGGGTCTAACCCCGCAATCTTTTCAACACAAATAATGCCTTCAGCAGAAGCAACGTGCGCTAAGGCAGGTCCAGGAATCACATCGCCAATCGCATAATAACCCTCTACATTCGTACGATAAAACTCATCTACTTTAATCCAACCTCGGTCGGTCTCAATCCCCACTTCTTCCAAACCAAGATTTTCCGTATTAGGCGTAATCCCTACTGCCGATAGCAAAATATCGGCTTCCTCAACCACTTCTCCCTTAGGAGTCTCTATAAACACCTTAACTCCCTGAGGCAAATACTCCACCTGTGTAACCTTGCTGCTAACATGAAATTTAATCCCTTTCCTTGAAAATGCCTTTTGCAATTCTTTTGAAATCTCTTCATCTTCCTTAGGAACTAAACGTTCCATGTATTCTACGATGGTTACTTCCGTTCCTAAGGTGTGATAAAAATAAGCGAATTCTACACCGATGGCGCCTGCTCCCATGATTACCATTTTTTTCGGTAATTGCTCTAAAACCAACGCTTTACGATAGCCTATAATGCGCTCATTATCTATTTTTATTCCGGGAAGTTCTCTGGAACGAGCGCCTGTAGCAATCAAAATATGATTAGCGCTGTATACTTGGGTGTTCCCGTCTTTGTCGGTAACAGCGACTTGTTTTCCTGGCAACACTTTTCCTGTTCCCCATAAGGTTTCAATTTTGTTTTTTCTAAATAAAAATTGAATTCCTCGGCTCATTTTTTCTGCGACTTTTCTACTTCGTTGGATGATAGCCGAGAAATCGGGTTTAATGTCTTGTACTTGGAAACCATATTCTTTTGCTTTTTTCATGTATTCATACACTTCGGCGCTTTTTAACAGAGCTTTTGTTGGGATGCATCCCCAGTTTAAGCAGATACCTCCTAAGGATTCTCTTTCTACGACAGCGACTTTCATGTTTAGTTGTGCTGCTCTGATAGCAGCAACGTAGCCTCCTGGACCGCTCCCGATAACAATCAAATCATAATGCATAGCGCAGCAAAGGTATCATTTTTTCCCTGTAATTTTGTGCTTATGAAATTTCCCGTCACTCTCTTTTGTGGAACCAAATCCCGTGAAAGAGAAATCTCCTTTGCAAGCGCCCGAACCGTATACGATAACTTAGATAGAAACCTCTTTCATGTTCAAAATATCTATTTAATAGAAAGCAAAGACCATGCTCCCATCGTTTTAGAACCGAAAAACCTCTATAAGGGCACCATACGCGATTTCCTTCCTCCACCCGAAGCATTACCCCAAGACCATCTAGAAGTGCCTCGTTATATAGAACACGTAAATACTTCTGTGCCTCTTCCTTCTGTCTCTTGGGAGCAGGTTTTAGAAGAAACCACGTTTGCATTCATCATTATGCATGGTCCTTACGGAGAAGATGGTGGCATCCAAGGACTTTTTTCTTTTTTTGAAATCCCTTATAGCGGTACAGGTATCTATGGTGCTGCTTTAGGAATAGATAAAATCCGACTGCGTTTTTTAATGCAAAAAACGGGCTGGGAAACGCCAAAGTTTCTGGTTGTAGATGCCGAAAAACTTTTTTTTGAACCTGAAGCAGTAGTACCCCTTATAGAATCTACTATTGGTTTCCCTTGCGTTTTGAAGCATCCTACTCAAGGGTCCAGCATAGGGGTGCGAATTGTTACTAAAGCGGAAGATTTAAAAAAAGCAGTGCCATGGGTTACCTTCCGCTATCGTTTACAACCCCAACAATGGCAACAATGGAATGAACAACAACGCTGGAACTTTTTAAAAAAATTTTGCGACTTACAACGAGGTATCGGCTTACCCGCATGGGCACAACAAAACACAAACCCTCAATGGATTACTACTCCTGAACAACTTTATAATTACTTATCTGCTGCAAAAGAAGAGGTCTATTTAACGGCTTTTGATGCTCCAGAAAAAGTCCTTATAGAAACCTTTGTCCAAGGAAGAGAGTTTTCTGTGATTGTTTTAGAAACGTTACAAGGAGAAGCGATTGCTTTACCCCCGACAGAAATCCTAAAAAGCAGCGCAATGTTTGATTACGATAGTAAATACCTGCCTGGCAAAGCCCATAAAGAAACCCCCATGAAAGTTCCTTTGAAGGTCTTAAAGCAAATACAAGAAAAAGCCGTTGAACTTCATAAACTCTTAGGCTTCCAAGTTTACGGACGCATGGATGGTATTTTATCGAAAGATGGTACAATCTATTTTAATGACCCGAATGCTACTTCTGGGATGTTGCCCGGCTCGTTCTTTTTCCAACAAAGTGCTATGGTAGGTTTAGACCCCAAAGCAGTATTAACCCATATCATCAAACGCTCTTTACAAGTACGTGCTCAAGAAGGGCTGTTTCCAAAAGCAAAACGCCATTTCAAAACCCTAACCCAACGAGAACGACAACTACAACAACAATCACCGAAAAAATTGCGTATTGGGGTTCTATTAGGAGGCTATTCTTCAGAACGCCACATCTCTGTAGAAAGTGGACGAAACGTCTATCAAAAGTTGGCTTCTTTAGAAAAATACGAAGTGATTCCTATTTTCCTCCTTCGCAACAGCGATTTACCTCCTTCACTGCAAAACACCTTAGAACCCATCAGACCCTATAGTCTGTGGCGTATTCCAATAGATTTATTACTTAAAGACAATGCCGACGATATTGTAAAAGCCATCGTAGAACGTCAAACTCAAAAAACTGATGAATGGGAAAGCTTTTTAGAGGCTTCAATAAAGGCATTCCAAGGTAGGGTAGAAAAACCTCAGTGGATTCCGTTTCAACAACTAAAGGAGCATATAGATTTTGCTTTTATTGCTTTGCATGGACGTCCTGGGGAAGATGGCGATTTACAATCCTTATTAGAGCAATTGCATATTCCTTACAATGGCAGTGGTCCTAAGGTTGCAGCGCTTACTATGGACAAGTACGCTACCAATCAACGACTTCAAGAAGGAGGTTTCTTGGTTCCTAAAAATTATTTAATAACTAAAGAAGCATGGTTAACACAAGAGCAAAAATGTTTAGAAGCACTCCTTGCTCGTTTATCTTTTCCTTTGATTGCCAAACCCTGTGACGAAGGATGCAGCACGGGTGTTGTGAAAATCACCACAAGAGAACGCTTAAAAGAGTATTTAGATTGGGCTTTTAGACAAGAGGGAAGTCCACCCACATGGACTTTTACGCTAATCCCTTCTTTAGATAAAGTGCTCATAGAGGAATTCATTCAACCAGCGGCAGGGGAAAAACTTTATGAAATCACAGTAGGTTTTTTAATGTCGCCACAAGGAGAAATAGAGGTTTTTGAGCCCAGTTTAGTAGTTGCTGCTGAAGAGATTCTTTCCTTAGAGGAGAAGTTCTTAGCAGGGCAAGGGCAAAATATCACACCTGCGCGCTTCCATAAAGAGGATTCTATCAATCAAAAGATTATAAAAAAGGTAAAAGACACGGTGCATCAAGCGATTGTTTTTTTAGGATTAGAAGGTTATGGTCGTATAGATGCTTTTGTGAAGTTTCCTGCGAAG
>WFXK01000019.1 GCA_015490695.1 Bacteroidota bacterium
ATACATTATTTTATCCATTTAACCAAGCTACTGTACTCATGATTGGAGACCAAACAAATCAGAATGCTAAAAGATAAACAACTTAAAGCATAGTTTAGTTATTAAACTAAAACAAATAGACACAGGCAACACAAATCCTAAAAGCTTAATATAGGAACTATGGAAATCTTAAAAGCTCCCACCAGAGAAAAAGAAGTAGAGTATTTTAACCTATACTCAGGCAACGATTCTTCAATTCAATCATAAATAATTAGGAAACGATAAATATATTGTTGTCTCCTAGTGCTAACAGTGCCAGAAAAGATTAAATGAATAAAATACACACCTTGTGGTAAGTCTTTTAGATCTATAGTAGATAGTTGCGGAGAGATATAACCTTGCTTTACTATTTTACCATTGAGGTCGCAAATACGGAAGTTAAAAAAACTATTAGGTTCTTTGATTACGAGGACTTTTTTAGAGGGTAAGAAATATAGTAGATTCGCTCTAGAAGTAGCCATCTGTAGTGTTGCAACGACAGTATAACAGGCAGAGGTATCTCTACAACCTTGTTGCTCTATAGCAACGGCATAGCTACCGGGAGAAGAGGGCACGAACAATGGTGATGTAGCTCCTGGAATAATACTATAACCAGTATCATTACATTGAAGCCACTGATAGTTAGCATTGGTAGCATTAGCGATTAAAGTATCTGCCGATACGCTTATAGAGGTATCTACAGTAGCTATGTTTAGTAGAATGGTCAAAATACTATCACATCCTTGATAGGAAACCAAACTATCGTTGTAAAACCCACTAGAAAAAAGTGTGTCTCCTGATGGAATAATGTAAAAGTTACATGCGGTTACTGCTATAGTATCGTGAGTAGCTACACAAGGAATTTCTATAATTTGGCAAAAGGTATCGCTATAACAAGCATTGTAGGCAATGAGACATACGTTGTAACTTCCTGGTTGCAAATAAGTATGTTGGGGATGTTGTGTAGTTGCTGTATCTCCATCGCCAAAATCCCATAACCATTGAGAAGCATTTTGGGAAGTGTTGGTAAATTGTACCTTTCCTTGATTATTATTCCATTGGAATTGGGCAGCTGGAGAAGGAAGCGCACAAGTATCGCACAATACCCATTTTGTCAGAGTAGCAAATTGAAGACTTAAATTAGTAGCACCTACTGTAATTCCACCCTGCTGAGGAATAGTTGACAGATAAACATCTGTTATTACTTCTTGTCCTGATTGAATAGTCAATAAAGCTTCCCCGCAATAAAGATTAGCAGTACTTGAAGTATTTCTTGCAATAAGTCCTCTTCCTAAGAGAGCGTTATTGTTAGGGCTATTGTAATAAGAGAGTGTTTGAATTAAAGAATCTCTTACAGAAAGGAATATAGGAGAGACTCCCATTAAATTATGGGAGTGATCTATAAGTTGTTTAACGAACAAAGGGGTTCCTGCGGTATCTACAACTAAAAGATAGATGTTTTCATCATCAGTAGCATAGCTATTACTTCGGACAGCTAAATAGAGTTTTCCATCATGCAAGCGCATTTCCCGAAGCAAGAGTCTATCTCCTACATAATTCCATCTAAAGTAGCGGTGCCAAACCAACGTACCGTCAGAGCGATATTTTGCTATGACAATAGCGGGTGGAAAAGATAAGATCCCAGGATAGGAGTACCCTGCAACATAAATGTTTCCTGCAGAATCCTCTAAAATCCCTCGTCCAAATTCATAGTTCTTATATCCAAATAGTTTACTCCATACTACACTACCGTCCCTACGTAGTCGCATTAAAAAAATGTCACCCCGGTTAGAAAGGGTATAAGTTGTACCGCAAATTAGAAGGTCTCCATTATTCGCTATTGTAATTCGCTCACCATAATCGTTAACATCGCCAACGCTAAACTTATAACGATGCGCTACTAAAGTATCTGTATTTTTATCCCATATCAGCAACAAAATATTTCTTTGACCATTGCCACTACCTTCTCCTATGGTTCCAATAGCAAACAATGTATCAGAGAACTCTATCATATCACTTAGGCTTGTTATACAGCTACTACAAGTTGCTGAGGTTATCGTATACGCTTTTAATAGCGCTGGATAGCTACTTAAGCTACCTTTAGTTAAAGAGGCGATAACGGCTTGCGAAGTAGAACTATACAGGGCTGAGCCGGCTATATAAAGCGTATCGCGCTTTAATAAAAGCGCATTGGGATGAAAATTACCTAACGGTGAAGCAATAGTTAACCAATAAGCCCGCTGTAAAACAAGTAAATCCTTAGAGAAAAATCCTAAGAACCCCTTATTGTCCTCCGGATTGTAAGCAGTTACTATCCAATTTAGACTGTCTTCTATTGCTTTTAAGGGATAAATCCCTTTTAACGGATTGGTTCTCCACAACAGCGTATTGTACCTCTGTGCCTGTAACTGAAGCGCTACTATCACAGCAACAAACCATCTTCTCATAGGGCTCCTACCATTTAAGCCGCAAAAAACTTCGTTTTAGTATTTCTATTCTATAACAAAATGCCCTAAATTGTTAGGGGCTATCAGACAAAGAAACTACTGAACATCATAGGCTTTGCATTGAACTATGTGAGGACTTTTGCAACTTCTCTTCTAAATCTTTTTTAACAGCTTCCTGAAAAGAAATATTTTCTGCTTTGCTTCGCAGCCAACTAAGATAATGGACACCTTCAATAAATAAACGAATATCTTGGTTTGTAGCTGTCTCTTATACACATCTGACGCTG
>WFXK01000020.1 GCA_015490695.1 Bacteroidota bacterium
AATAAAAGGTAGTACTTCACTACTTCTCAAAAAGAAAATTCCCATTAAAAGCAAAATCAATATTGGAAATTGGAAAGCCAAGGGCAGGGATTGCCAATGTTGAAATAATGCTTTTTTCCACGTGGTAGGAAAAAAGACCAACAAGGTCGCAACTATCATAGTAATGGCTACAGAAAAGTAGTTCAAAAACCATTGCAGAAATAAATGCCAATGGGCATTAAAAAAGATTTGTTGGGTCATAAAGGAGAAGTCTTGCAGAGAGCGGGCATTAAAAAGCGCAAAGGTAAACCACAGGAAGATGATGGTAATGCTCCACGAAAGTAAAGAGAAGAAACGTTGTTTTTTTAATGGTGTAGTCCATCGTCTTAAAGTGAGCTCAATAGCTAAGAAGATGCCGTGGGCGATGCCCCAGAGGATGAAGGTCCACCGAGCGCCGTGCCATAATCCTGAAAGCGAGAAAGTGAAAAAAATGGCTAAAGCGTTTCCTAAGTGCTTCCAACGACGTAATTGCCAACTTAAAGGTTCGTACAAATAATCTCTAAGCCAATGTGCTAATGTAATGTGCCAACGACGCCAAAACATAATCAGCCCCTTGCTCTTAAACGGCTCTTGGAAATTATGCGGAATGCGAAAACCTAAAAGTAAAGCTAGTCCTACAGCAATATCGCTATAACCGCAAAAGTCCATGAATAGCTGCAACATATATCCCCACCAAGCCAAAGCATGCTCCATTCCTGTGTACAAAGAAGGCATAGAAAACACCCTTTCTACGAAGTTAATAGCAATATAATCAGCGATGACTAATTTTTTGAAAAATCCTGTGGTGATGTACCACAGTGCTAATAGTACTTCTTTTTTAGAAGGGGGATGGGTTTGCTGCAGTTGCGGTAATAGCTGCGCTGCACTTACAATAGGACCTGCTAATACTACAGGGAAAAATAAAGCAAAAACCCAATAACGTAAAAGGTCGGTTTCTGGTTTTTCTAAAAACCCGTGATATAGTCCTAAGGTGTAGGTCAGACTACGAAAGGCGAAATAAGAGATGCCTATGGGAGTAAACCATTGAAATATTTCAGGAGTTGTGTAGCCTGTGAAGAAGTTCCAATATTTAAAAAGGAATAAGAGTGTTCCATGGATAAGCACGCTTATACCAGCAGGCAGCCATGCAACTTTACTTTTGGCTATCCATAATCCCAATAAAAAATCTATAGTAGCTACAAGCAACAGGATAAAAAAGAAGTGTTTAGCTAAATACCAATAAAAAAAGGCATTAAACAGAAACAGCAAGATTAGACGTAAGGATTTTATGCTATAGAGTCCTATAAGTGCGATGAAGGCGAGCCAGAAGTAGGGCTGGTACCAGTTTGCCATCAATAATAGCCTAAGTAGCGCAGTTTTTGGGGGTTATCGCTCCAATTGGGATTTACTTTTACTCGTAGTTTCAGAAAGACTTTTTTTCCTAACATTTTTTCTAATTCTATTCGGGCGGCTTTACCGATTTTTGTGAGCATTCTACCATTTTTTCCGATGACAATGGGTTTTTGACTTTTTTTCTCTACGTGGATATAGGCTTCTATGTAGATGAGGTCGCCTCGGTCTTTGAAGTAGACCACTTCTACTAAGGAGGCATAAGGGAGTTCTTCTTCTAAGAATAAGAAGATTTTTTCTCGTATGCATTCTGCTACGAAGAAGCGTTCTGGTCGGTCTGTTAGTTGGTCTTTCGGATAATAAGGGGGATTTTCAGGTAAATACTTTACTAAGGTTGCTTCTAAGCGGTCTAATTGAAAACCATGTAATGCAGCGATAGCAATTACCTCTTTAATTGTGGGAACTGCTTTGCGAATTTGCTCTATACGCTTTTGAACCTCTTCATTATTGCGTGCTAAATCTACTTTGTTAAGAGCGAGAATAATGGGGGTGGCAGTGATTTGGCTTAAACGTTCCCAAAGCGGTTGTTCGTCAAAACGCTCCCTTAATGCAGCAACATATAAAATCACATCCGCATCCTTTAACGCTTCATGAACCTTGCGAACCATTACCTTATGTAATTCATACTGCGGTTTTAAATAGCCCGGCGTATCTAAAAAAACGATTTGGTAGTCGGGTTTATTTAAGATTCCTAAAATACGTTGTCGCGTCGTTTGGGCTTTATAAGTTACGATGGAGAGCTTATATCCCAGCAATTGATTTAACAAGGTGCTTTTTCCTACGTTTGGTTTCCCAACGATACTGACAAATCCTGCTTTGTGTTTCATGGACAATATTGGAATTTTCTTCGGTAATGGATTCCTGCGATTTCTTTGCCTTCTTTGTAAGAAAAGATTTGTTGTTGGGTCCAGTTACCGTATTGGTCAAATTGTAGATTTACTCTGCGGCTTTTTAGGTTTCCTTGTGGGTCTTTGTATTGGATTTCTTTTAGGCGTCCTTGGTCATCGTAGTGATATTCGGAGATTTGGATTAGTTGTTCATTTTTATTTAATTGGTGCTCTTGGTAAAGGCGGTTTTTTTTGTAGCGTTTTCTTATGAAGGCAATAGGCTGTTTTTCGGCATCTAAGATTTTTTCTTCTATGACGCGGTTTTTATTGTCGTAAGTAAAGGCTTGAATTTTTGTTAGCATTCCTTTTGCGTTGTAGAAGTAAATGCTTTGTATTCTTCCTTTATTGTCGTAGTTATAGATTTTCCTTGAGCGGAGGATACGATTTTTTTCATAGACGCTTTCTTGGATGAGGCGATTTTGTTGGTTGTAGGCATATTCTATGGTGCCTATGGTGTCCTTAGTGTTTTCTTCAAGAATATAGGCGATTTTTTTCTTTCCTTTCTTAGGGTTTTCATACAGGTAGTAGACGTGGGCGTTTAGGAATCCTTCAAAGATTCCTTCTTGTCGTTCAGTGATGAATCCTTGGGGGTTAAAGGTTAGGATGAGGTATCCTGCGGGTTGGTCTTCTCTGACAATAAGGTTTTGTGCGTTGCCTTCGGCTTGGTAGGCGCGTTCTTCTACTTTTAAGACACAGCCTTTTAGTTGCCATTGTTGCCAGTCGTTTTTTTGTTTGGGTGTTTGCGCTTTCGGTGTTGTGCAGTGGCACAGGAGCACTAAAAGCCATAACCATCGTTTCATAGCAGTCTTTTTTTGCAAAGTTAGGGAAGAATTTTGTAAAAGTAATGAGGGTGATAAAGGTAGTGGGGAGTATTTGTAACTTTTAGGGTTATTTTTTCCATGGTAGGGGTTGGTTTATCTACTACTTTTGCAGTGTTCAAAGGCTTTTAGGTATGTTAGTGAAGGTATACGGAGGGGCGTTGTTGGGGATAGATGCGTATAAGGTGGTTGTGGAGGTGAACTTAGGGGGGAATTTTGGTTATGCGATTGTTGGGTTACCAGACAATGCGGTTAAGGAGAGCAGGGAGCGGGTAGAAACAGCGATTAGGAATAATGATTTTGCTTTTCCTAAGGGGAGGATTATTATTAACATGGCGCCTGCGGATGTTCGTAAGGAGGGTTCGGCTTATGATTTAGCGATAGCGGTTGGGATTTTAGCGGCGAGCAAGCAGGTGAATCGGGATGCGTTGTCTAAGTATGTGATTATGGGGGAATTGTCCTTAGATGGGACTTTACAGCCTATTAAGGGGGCGTTACCTTTGGCGATTATGGCTTGGAAGGAAGGATTTAAGGGGATTTTGTTGCCTAAGGCGAATGCAGAAGAAGCGGCTGTTGTGGAAAAGATTGAGGTGTACCCGATGGAGCATTTGCGTCAGGTTGTGGAGTTTTTAAATGGGACGATTTCGGTAAAGCCTTTGCGTTATAGTACGCGGTATTTGTTTCATGTTTCGCAGCAGCGTTTAGAGTTAGATTTTTCTGAGGTACGGGGGCAGTCGCATGCGAAGCGTGCATTGGAGATTGCTGCGGCAGGGGGGCATAATGTGTTGATGATTGGTCCGCCTGGGGCGGGGAAGACCATGCT
>WFXK01000021.1 GCA_015490695.1 Bacteroidota bacterium
ATACAAATCCCTCGCCTTCCCCTCCAAACCCCTTAACGACGCTATTTCACCAACCCCATCTAACTCCTCTAACACCCCCTCTAACCCCTCACGAACGCTCTTTAATCCCCTCCCACGATGCTCATAATAACGAACATTCTTCAACATATTAAAAACACTCCCCTTTACAAAAGCTTTAGCTAATGTCAAACGTTTCGTGTTATCTAAATACCAAGCACATTGCTGCACAACTACCAAACCTGAAATATTGCGCTGACGTGGTATAAAACTCCCTGAATAGCCACCATAATAATTATACACATGCAACACCACTTCCTTGCTGTCTAAAAAACGTAACAATTTCGTATTAAAATCCACTTCCCCAAACACATGAATCTCCTGAACCTGCTCAATAGGAATAATACGCTTCTGTGAACCATCTTTGGAAAGCATCATTAAAGTATTTTGTCTTCGCTTCAATGTACCTGACTGTAAAATATAGAGTGGCTGTTTCATACCCAACAAAAAGAAAAATAAGCACAATGACGACAAAGCGGCTTTCTTTCCGCAACAGGTGGCTTAGACTGCTGAACAAGACGTGCTATCTCCTCTATACAACGCTCTATTTGCTCAATGTCTGCTTCATTCAAATGTACTTCTTCTGTGCGACGCAGCAGAGGATAATGCAACATGCCACGAAAGCCGTCCAACCCCTTCCTTTTTAAATAATAAAGGTAATACTTCACTTGCCACCGATGCGCCTGCTCTGCACTGCGAGAACGCTTCACTTCATGTATCACCTTGTTGTAACTATCTACCCAATCCATTACAATCTGATTATCTATATTTATCTCATGCCGCTCCTTAGGATAAGCCTCCTCAGATAACCACCGCCCCAACGCTACCAACTCACTCTCCCTCTCTAACCCAATCCCCCAATAAAACAACCACGCCTTACGACGACACAACACAAAATACGCAACTAACGTCCCCGTTATGCGAACCTTAGTTGGAATAAATGCCTTCACGAGTAAACCTTTTAACTTCAAAAAACACTCATATCCAATTTAGCAAAAATAAAAAAACACTCAATAATTAATTGTTGATTATTATTTGTACGATGTGGAAAATTTGTGGAAAGATTAAGCGTTTATTGGTAGATTTAAAAGGAACTTTTATAAATTTGCTTCTGATGAATACTCTCCCCACCATGAAACATGGGGAAAAGAAGCCAAAAGTCCTGCGTTGGGTGTTATACCTTCCTCAGGCGCATTGGCGCTTGCCCTTTACTTATCGGAGAAGATTAACACTACCTTTGCCTTATTACTCTGCAGTCGTTGGCTTAATATGTAACCTTTTGGGTATTCAAAATTTCCATGAAAAAGGAGCACCGTGCCAATGCGCTCAATGTACCTCAACAAACTCCAGTGTCAAAGGTCCCCATCCCGAAGACCATAATGCTATCCTGTTCCATACTTTAAGAAATGAACTTTCTATCGCTATCGCAGGACACTTCCAAAGCAAAACCATGGAATACACATGGTTTAGAAACCTTTCTGTAAATGAGCATAAAAAATACTTCGGTAGCCCATCTAACCGCAGAAAAGATGGGATTGCAGAACACCCTGGGAGGCCAATCCCCGTGACTATAGACATCCTAAATGAAGTAACGCTGTTCATTTACTTCCAGCATCAAAATAACTGTGAACGCTTTCTAAAACTCCTAAATCACGCTTTAGAAGAAAATGGTATTCGTCAAACAACCTTAGATAAACTCAAAAAAGAACCTATGTGTGAATGTACCCTATGCAACTACTTTGATAAAATTGAACCCAAAGCGCGTCTTTATCCCCTCCACTTAGGAAGAGCAGAAGATTGGTTTGTCCCAAACGATAATCGCATCATCTCCTTAATACCACAACCATGGAAAGGAAACACAGGACTTTATCATTGGATTCCCAAAACCAATGACACTCCTGTCTTAGGACTCTTTTATAAAGTACCAACTTTCTATTATCTTCATAATCGCGTGCGAGTTTTTCACTTTAAAGACTGCTACTTAAATGACGGACTTATCCCAACAGCCTGTAATGAATACATAGACACCGAATTAGAAGAGATTGAAAACTATTTACCCGAGAACTTCTACTACGAAAATGGACTTCCTGTATTCTTTATAAAACCATGATGCTATTAGCCAAAAGCACAGGCGTATCCCTTGCAGACCACACCGAGCACGTGATAGAAAGCACTAAGGCACTGATAGAGTATATAGAGACACTACGCAAACACGATGATACACTACAAGAACTTTTACCCGATAACTATCCAACACTTTTAAAACTTGCTGCTTTGCTCCACGATGTTGGTAAAGCCCACCCCGCATTTCAATATGAACTTGGAAATACAACTTGCAACTTCATTGAGTGGACAGACACCTTAGAAAACCTCCATTCTTTTGTGAGCCTATTGATAATTGACCCTGAAAAAGTAAAAGGAGTAATTAAAGATACCGATGAACTTGCTCTCCTTTATTCCATGATTGCATTCCATCATTGGCGAGAAACCATGTTGGGCGACCCCGCAACCCAAAACCAAGCAAAAGAACTGAGTGAAAAACTTAAAAAATCCTTCAACAACGAAGCCTGCCTTAAAGAGCTAAAAGGACTAAAACTAACTATCTCCCTTAACGGCGCTACTTACGACCTAAAAGACTTTATTGGTTTTAACGAAGATTTAGGAACATTCCTCTCTAACGGCACAGGAGCATGGTTTCTTGATTGGCATTATGAAAAACAACGAATGCTTATTCCGCCACCCCATAACTTTTTAAAACCGCTTCTGGAAACCATAGCTAAAGAAAATGAGCAACAACGAAGCCAACGAACTTTATTAACAGGCTATTTAATGCGTGCCGATCGCTTCGCATCCGCTATGGAAAACGCACGTAAAACAAAATACTATGAAATAGAAATCCCTATTCCCAAAGTGAATCCGATAGGAAAATTAAAAAAACTTATTGGTACAACTAAAAAACTTTGGCAAGAAGACGTTTTAGAAGCGATAAAAGAATTAAATCCTCGTCATCTTATTCTTATTGCTCCCACAGGAAGCGGCAAAAGCGCTTTTGCCTTAGCATGGGCATTAAACCACACTAAAAGAAAATGCCTATTTACCCTGCCCCTGCAAAGTGCTGTCAATAAAATGTTTCTTAATTCCTTAAGCCTTGTTTCCTCTAAAGCTACTTGCGATTTAAAAGCAGTATTAGAAGGAGAATGCTCTAATATAGCTTTGTTGCATCAATTAGCCGATTTCTTCTTATACGCCAAAGGGCGAGCAAGTGAACTACCCTTATCTACTGCTTTTGAAGCCGAATACTTAGTACAGCACTTCAGACACCTTTCTCACCCCGTTATTATCTGTACA
>WFXK01000022.1 GCA_015490695.1 Bacteroidota bacterium
ATCTTCTACTTTTGTTGTTATGGAACCGCGTTGGTATGCCGCCTATCCTGAAGGCGTTCCTAAGGAGATCAATCCTGACCGCTACGATAATTTAGTCGTCTTACTCAATGAAAGCATTCAACGTTTTCGCCATCTGCCCGCCTTTACCAACATGGGTACAACCTTAACTTATGAAGAAATCGGAACACTTTCAGACCACTTTGCTGCCTATATTCAACAAAAAACCGATTTAAAACCCGGCGATAAAATCGCTATTCAAATGCCCAATTTGCTTCAATATCCTGTTGTGCTCTTTGGTGCATTAAAAGCAGGTTTAGTCGTTGTTAATACAAATCCCTTGTATACAGAAAGAGAAATGCTGCATCAATTTACCGATTCCGAAGCCAAAGCGATCGTTATCCTTGCTAACTTCGCCGATAAATTGCAGAATATTCTATCAAAAACTTCCATTAAATATGTTTTTGTTACCGAGATTGGGGATTTATTTCCTACGTGGAAGCGTTGGTTGGTGAATGCGGCGGTTCGTTATATAAAGAAAATGGTACCTTCTTTTGATATTCCTCAGGCGATTTCTTTGCGGCATGTGTTAGAGGAAGGACGCCGGCTTACCTTTCGCCCTGTATCGCTCTCTAAGGAAGACATCGCTTTTCTTCAATATACAGGAGGGACCACAGGCGTTGCAAAAGGCGCTATGTTGACCCACCGCAATATCGTTGCGAACATGGAACAAATCTATGCATGGATGCAACCCCGATTAGAAGATGGTAAAGAAATCGTTATTACTGCCTTACCTCTTTATCACATCTTTGCCCTCACAGTAAACTGCTTAGCTTTTATCAAAAATGGCGGACACAATATTTTAATCACCAACCCTAGAGATATAGATGGTTTTGTGAAGACATTAAAGAAGTATCGTTTTACTGTGATGACAGGTGTCAATACTTTGTTCGTTGCTTTATTGAACCACCCGAAGTTTAAGGATTTGGATTTTTCTGAGTTTAAGGTTGCGGTAGGAGGAGGGATGGCATTGCAAGAATACACCGTAAAACGTTGGCGCGAAGTAACAGGCACGTACTTAGCCGAAGGATACGGCTTGACCGAAGCTTCACCCGTTCTAACTTGCCAACGTATTGATAGAATAGAACCGCCAGGAAGTATTGGCATCCCTTTACCTTCTACAGAAATTAAGTTAATTGACGAAAACGGCGAAGAGATTACGGAGTTAAATCGTCCTGGGGAGCTTTGTGCCAGAGGTCCCCAGGTGATGAAAGGCTATTGGAAACGACCCGACGAAACGAAAAAAGTCTTAGACGAAGATGGATGGCTAAAAACAGGTGACATTGCCGTGTGGCTAAATGAACAAGGCTACTTGAAGATTGTAGATAGAAAAAAAGATATGATTTTAGTCTCTGGATTTAATGTTTATCCAAACGAAGTGGAAAATGTGCTTGCTAATCATGAAGGGATTTTAGAAGTAGCAGCTATTGGTGTTCCTGATGAACATTCTGGAGAGGTAGTAAAAGTCTTTATTGTTAAAAAAGACCCGAATTTGACCGAAGAAGATGTTTTAGAATACGCAAAGAAACATTTGACAGGTTATAAACGTCCTAAATACGTAGAATTTAGAGATTCGCTTCCTAAGAGCAATGTTGGGAAAATTTTGCGCAGGGTTTTAAAAGAAGAAGAATTAGCCAAACGAAAATCGCAAAAAAATGAGTAAGGATTTGAAACAGCAGAAGTTGGAGGATTTGTACTACAAGTATTTGTATGAGCGGCAGCGTTCGCCCGAAGAGTTAACCCAAGAGGAATTTGTGCAATTGCTCATTGTTTTTCCTGCGCTTTTAGTTTTAAAAGCCGATGGGCATGTGGATACCACTGAATTGTTGTATTTAAACAAATTAGTGCGGCATTTGGTCACATCGCAGGGTATAGAGAACAAAGAAGATTTGTTCCGAGAAGAACTACGTCATCTTTTATGGAATAGTACGTATTGGCGGATGCCTTTTCTGCGGATACTTCGCTTTTTTGTTAGTGAAAAGAAAGTTTTGGAAGCCCTGATGGATTGGATGATTAGTGCTGCTAGCGCCTCATCAGGCGATATTGTGCAAAATATCCTCTATAAAGCAGCACAAAGCCAAGGCGTTACAACAGAAGCCCCAAAATTTATCTCTGAAGTGGAAATCCAAGAAATAAAAAACATCTTAGACTACTTAGGGGTTTTAGATACGCCCGAAGTACGACTTCTATTAAATCAATTAGAAGAATGAAACCCATTTTTCTTTTTTGTTTAGCCCTTTTTTGTTTATCGTGCCATAGTAAGTCATCTAATACAACGGTACCAAAGGCAGCACAGCCAAAAAGAGGCGTAAAGAAGCCTATCATAAAGACTTCAGTTCCTGAAGCCCATCCCGATTCCTTATATGCTTTTGTCGTACAGCAAGTACGTTTTGGTCCGAGAATTCCTCAAACGCCTCCACACCAACGATGCGGCGACTGGATAGTTAAAAAATTTCGTTCCTTTGGATTGAAAGTCATTGAACAAAAAGCGGTTGTAAAAGATTATAGAAATCAAAATCTTACCATTAGAAACATTATTGCTGCTTATCAGCCTCATTTAAAACAGCGTATTATTCTTTGTGCGCATTGGGATACGCGTCCTTTTGCCGATAGAGATTCTTTAAAGAAGCATGCACCTGTTCCTGGGGCAAATGATGGGGCTAGCGGCGTTGCAGTGCTATTGGAATTAGCGCGTCTTATTGCAAAAGATACCTTACCCTTCGGTATTGATTTTATTTGTTGGGATGCAGAAGACATGGGATTGCATGATGTGGAAAATTCTTTTTGTTTAGGTTCTCAATATTGGGCAAGGCATCCGCATGTGCCTGGGTATCGCGCTCAGTACGCTATTAATTTAGATATGGTAGGGGCAAAAGATGCGCAGTTTCCGCAAGAGGGCTTTTCCCGCTTCTACGCCCCTGAATTAGTAGAACAACTATGGTCAACCGCACAAACCATCGGCTATGGACACTATTTCATCTACTACGAAGGTGCAGAAATCATAGACGACCATTATTATTTGAATACCTTAGCAAACATCCCTTCTGTAAACATTATCCACCGAATCCCCGGAAAAGAAACCTTTTTTCCACAATGGCATACTACCAAGGACGATACAACCATTATTTCTAAGGAAACATTAAAAGCAGTTGCACAGACGCTACTTTATTTTTTGTATATCAAAAGCAGCATCATGTAGCACCTATTCTTTTTGTGCGTACATGGTTTTTTTTATTTTTGCCTTTGCTTTTTAAGAAGTTTTTCGTAATGGAGCAATGGTGTGTTTCTTTATGGTAATAAGTATTTGTTGGTTATGCGCTCAAAGTTTAGAAAATAATGCGAAGCTACGCATTAAGGAAGACTATTATCAAGACTCTTTGGAACACGTTTTAGAGACGCAACGACAAAAAGCCTTAGATTATCATCGCAGGGGGGAAATACAAAAAGCACTGCGTTTATATGAAGCACTACTAAAACAATTTCCAGAAGATTCTTTACTACATCTTTACTATAAGCAAGCGAAGAACGCTGTGCATTTTTCAGATGGAGGGTTTGAGCGTTATATTATAACGCCTCTGCCAGCGCCTATTAATTCTCCTTATCCTGATTATGCTGCTGTATGGGATAGTTTTCATCAATGTGTTTATTTTACTTCAAGGCGTCCAAGGAGAACCTATAGTGATAGTACTGCAATAGCTGATGAAAACATTTACAAGGCTTACAAGGAAGGGGGTCATTGGCAAGTAGAACCCGTTTCTTTATGGAATTCACCTCATCATGATGCTATTATCGGGCTCACACCAAAGGGTGATTTCCTCATTTACCGCAGCGACTTCAATGGAGGAGACATCTTTATCGCTCAAAGAAAACCCGATGGCTCTCTGCAACGACTTAAAACTTTTTCTTATAGAATTAACTCCCCTTATGTGGAAAATTCTGCTTTTATTACAGCCGATGGTAAAGAACTATATTTTGTTAGCAACCGCCCAGGAGGCTTTGGTAGAAGAGATATTTATGTTTGTTACAAGGATGCTAAAGGGCGTTGGGGGCCCCCGAAGAACTTAGGTCCAAAGATCAATACCCCTTGGGATGAGGATGCTCCTTATGTTTCCCCTGATGGTAAACGCCTATATTTTGCTTCTAATGGTCCACACTCTATGGGAGGCTTTGATATTTTTGTAAGTTATCGTTTACCTGATGGAACATGGAGCGAACCCCAAAACCTCGGTGCTCCACTAAACTCCCCTTCACACGATATTTATCTTTATTTCTACGATGAAAATCGTGCTTATTTAAGTAGTGACCGCGGTCATTATGGCGCTATGGACCTTTATGAAGTTTATTTCAAACCACCTGAAGTAACCCCTGTGGCTTATGTGTTGCCTTATTACAAAACTACTTTGCCGTCATTGCCTCGATTCTCTTTACAATTGCCTCAACCCTATGTCTTTGAACTCCCTACAGACTTCAAAGCCCAACGTGCCTATTTAATTCCCCTACAACAATTGTGGGATAAATCCCAATGGATTGAAATTCCTGTTGAAGAGGATGAAAATAACCTTTTTGCTTTAATCCCTGACAAAAACACCTATTTAATATGGATAGAGGATGCTCAAGGAAGGGGCATTTGTTCAAAAGTAGAACAAACACGCCAACAACTTTCTATAGCGGCTGTTTATCCGTAAAATTTTTAGAAAAATACACATAAAAGACCGTACCTTTTCCCTCCTGACTTTCAAATTGAATCCTTCCCTCTAAGTGCTCTATAAGTTCTCTTACGATGGCTAATCCTAAGCCAGTTCCTGAAGAGCGCGTAGTAAAATGGGGTTCAAAAATCTTATCTTGAATAGATGAAGGAATACCACAACCATTATCTTCCACCACAACGACAACTGCTTCTGAGGTCTCTTGAAGCCGAATGCTTATCTTCCCCTTTTCAGGCTCATCAATAGCCTCCATAGCGTTTTTTATAAGATTGATAAAAATTCTTTGAAGTGCTTCTTCATGACTTAAAAGAAATACTTCCTTCTGTGG
>WFXK01000023.1 GCA_015490695.1 Bacteroidota bacterium
AGCTCCAGTCCAAGGGCATCAAGGTGGCCATGGTGGGCGACGGCATTAACGACGCCCCCGCCCTCGCCGAGGCGGACCTCGGGGTCGCCATGGGCAGGTACGCCCTCGTGGCCGAGGTGGCCGATGCTGTCATTGTAAGCGGGGAGCTCTCGCGCCTCGCCGACCTCCTGGAAACCGGGGGACTCAGGGAGAGGGTACTTAAGCTGGGCATAGGAAGCGCCGCCGCCCTCAAGCTCGGCGTCATGGCCCTGGGACTCGCTGGCGTGCTCCCCATATGGCTCATAGCAGCCCTGGGCGACGACGGCTCCACCTTACTAGGCCTGCTACCCGTGAGCCTCCTGGCCAAGAAATAGCCCGGGTACAGTACCTCTATTCATATGACCCTTTGGTTTCTTCGTAGGATAAAGGAATGATAGTCTGGCCAAAAAAAAGCCAGAATGGTGAAAATTTAGGGTTTTTTTAAGAATCTAGGAATTAGAGGATAGTATAAGGAAAAAAATAAACGGGAAAAGGAAAAACTTGTCAAGGAGGGCGAACTGGTGTAATTTCAAGCATTTCTAGCTATGTTTTTTAGTTGGGTTCAGTGATGGACCTGTACTTGGAAGTAATGAATGGAAATGTGCTATTATCAAATTGATGAATGTTATTGTTTATTTATTTTTAAATTTAAATTTATATAACAAAGTATTTCAAGTTTGTGTGTTTAGAAGTTGTTTTAAGGTTATGGTTAGGGTCCGGAGACCATCATGTTCATGTTGTAATTTTAATAGTCTTCCATTATCAATGTCTCTTGCTAATAGTTCTTCAATTCTAGTATAGCATTGTTCTAAAGCTATTAGTAGAGCAAGTTTCTTATGGGCATATCTATCCATTGTATCAATTCTTAGCGTCCGGGGACATTTGCTTAAAGCCTCTTTGATTTTACCAGTATTTTCATGATAGAGGTAAAATATGAAATCCTCTATGGCATGCTTTGGTACTATAGTGAATTGCTCCAAACCCTGTACAATAAGAAGTAGAATAATATTCCTTGGCCTCCTAAGTTTATACAAATAATGATATGAACCTCTGCTTATAAGAGCATCCACATCTATAGAAGAGGTATATGTTAACGAATTGTAGAATGATTGTAGCCTTGCGTTAAAAGTCATTTCTTCTGCATCATCAATCAAAACAAGAAGATCTATACTCGGGTTGGAAAGTGAAGCCTGATATTTAAGTAATATAGCTCCTGCGCGGCTCACATTACCTTCAGTTGGAATGATGGTAACATACCCCATAGCATGGCTCTTATATAAAGAAGAATATAGTTTAACTGAAGAGGAGCGTCTTAGATCTAGTAGTTGGGTTCCCTTCCGCTTATCCCATCCCTTAACAATTTTGTTTAAAACAGCACTCTTTTCTGATTCATGACCACTGCGATCTAAATCACTAAACTCTAAGTTCAGCGAGTTGGCAACGTGCATAATAAATCTCTTATAAAAAGCCCTGTCGTCTCTCCCTGGTACCAGTATTACAATAAGTTTATCCACTATATCGCTCAACCCAACCCCCCCTTGTCACTGTCTATCTCCTTAAATCAGCACCGAGTTCATCAATGCTCCCAAGAGCTGTTTCGCCATCCCAAGTGGCCTTCGGATAAGCTTTCCCCTGACCCCCTATTTCCATCCTATGTACTATTGTATCGCTTAAAGTGCTGTATTGCTTAGCTTTATTTAGAAGTTCCTCGAGAAACTCAATGCTTTGAGTTGCTACCACAACTTGGTTTCCATTAGCAATATATCTAGCAATAAGTTCAGCAACGAGCGGCAACCCATCGGGATGAACAAAGGCCTCTGGAGTATCAAGCAAAAACAAAACAGGAGGTCTTGATATTGCATAGAGCAAGCTTAAGAATACGGCAACACGTTGACCGTCACTAAGTTCATATACAGGTATCCTTTTTCCATCCTTGCTTCTTAGATGGAGCACCTTTCCAATAAGCTCATAACCCTTTACCCAACTAATATACTCTCTTAGTAATGCTAGTGACTCTTCTTCATTTTCGAAGCCCTCTTTGACATATATTTTGTACAGATTTTCAAAAAGTCCACGCCAATATATGAAGCTGGGATGAAATACAGATAGTCTTGGAAGCCCCTCTGGATGGTGACCCTTTTTTCTTACGAGCACCGTAACCCTGCTATCGTTTAAAACCAGGGCTCTATTCAAACAGGAATCCCCATTATATACATAGTATAAGATACTAGCACTAACGCACCGACGTGAGCATAAAAGGCGCCGCAACACTTTTCTAATCAATTCCTCACGAGAAGTATCCTCAGTACTATACTCATTTGGACCCAGACCAATTGCCGAAATTTCAAAGTTGTCACCAACAAGACTTTCGATAAGATCTGTAAACTTTCCGTAAATAGTTTCGTTTTCTATAACAGGTTCCCGTCTTTTCGTATGAGATATGGTATCAAGAAACAATACTACTTCCTTGCGATTGAAATCCTTTTCCAGCTCCTGTAACAGCAGTGAACTTTTCTCCACCCCCACTGCATCTTTTACTATTATTTCAAAAACGTCTTTTTCTGCTTTGAACGTTAAAACATCCCTTAATTTTGCGTACAATATAGTTATAGTCATCGTATTTAGCTCAGCAAATCCTGCTACTACGTTTGGGATAACTCTTGTAGGACGTAGAGTCTTGGTAAGTGACAATCCTAGCACACTTTCCTTAGAAGGCAGTATACTTGAAACTAAATATCCAATACTTTCAAGTGCTATGGTTTTACCCGATGCATTAGGGCCTAATAAAACAGTCATGCGGTTTAACTTGAGTGATACACTAACATGATCGACCCGTCTACCTGGGAGCTTGTAAGGAAGGACAGCTTTGATTTTTTTCACTCCAGAGCATTGACTGTTGCACACAATACCTCATCACCGGTTGTTGCTCCTATTATGGCTTAATAATTTCTTTATAAAAAATCATAAGGGTATAGTGTTTTGATGTTTCTTTATCTTTATTTATTTTCTACATTCATTCTACTGAAACAAACGGGAATATTGCTAAAACTTAGATTGTGTTCAAATCTATAAATCAGCTTCTTTTCTTTATTTAATAAAATAAATACTGTGTTAGTCTCTACAGGAAGCTAAGGTAAAAAGTCTTAGATAAAAAACTTTGCTCCATAGCAAACCTACT